>JAFMJU010000506.1 GCA_017853285.1 Gemmataceae bacterium | reverse complement strand
GAAACACAAACAATTGCCAGAACGGAAAAACAACTCATTTTTGGAGTCATTTTCGTTTCCTTGTTTGGTTTAATTTAATGCTGTGGCATGTTTCTAATGAATCCGTCTTTGGAAATCACCATACCTCGGTTTGAACCGGAAGATCAGCGTCAAAAAACAAATACTAGAATTTCCTTCAGTAACCCGGACAGGGAAGGTAATGGGACCTTGGATTGCTGGAAGAAATACCAATCATTCCAAAAAATAAGCCCAGCATCCGAAAGTATGCGGGGCTATGTCTTTAAGAATCGGGGCAACAGGATTCGAACCTGCGACCTCTTGGTCCCGAACCAAGCGCTCTACCAGGCTGAGCTATGCCCCGATGATTCCATAATATATTGCCTTATGCTGGCTGTTTCAACGCAAGGTTGGGAATGTTGAAGAGACGGGCCAAAAACCTCTCAAACACCCAATGCGCTGAGATAAGACCCGAAAATCCTGAAGATCAGGAAAATCACAAAGCCGGCCGAGGTGAGCCATGCCGCCCCTGCCCCCACGCTCACAGCCCGGGCCAAATTACGGGCTCCATCCTCCGCATCCACTTTTGATTGCCGGACCAAAGCCTCCGCAATCTGGCCACTTTCCTCGCCAACGGAAAGGATCGCCAGCCAGTCCGCCCCAAGGTAGGGCCAATCTTCCAGGACACGCTGCCAACTTCGACCACCCCGAAGCCGGGCTTGGCCCTCTTGTAAACGATCCGACCAGGGCGCCAGATCCGCTGCCCGAACGGCCAGTGCCAAGGATTTTCTGGGCCCCAACCCAGCGCCTACGGTGATGCCAAGCGCCTCACCAAATCGAGCCCTAGCCAACAATTGCCTGGCTGTTCCAAGAAGCGGGACGGACAGCCAATAAGCCGAATGACGGGCTCTCCACAGAAAAACAATCAACCCAAACAAAACCAAACCCAAAACCGCCACAACCCCAAGCATCTTCAGGCCTCCGGAAAACCCGGCCAGACCAAAACCCAAGGGGTCAAATCCCGAATTTTTCGCACCAGGCAATAATCCCATCACCACCGTGAGCAGGATCATGATGCCGCAGGCCAAACCCAGTTGCATCAGGGGCCAAGCCAACCGCCTGGCCGTTTCCTTTTGCGATTTGTCCTGCCGTTCCATGGAATCCGCCAAAGCCTCGAGGGCCTCGACAATTCTTCCCGTTGATTCCCCTGCCTCCAGCAGGGGGCCGACCAAGGGAGGCATGGAACCTGGCCAGGAACGGAGGGCATCGGTCAAAGATTCACCCGCGGCCATCTGGTTGGCCAAGTGCGTGGAAAACTGCTGAATCGCGGTGGTATTTCGGTGACCAAGCTTGCGGCAGGTTTGCTCGAGGGAAAATCCGGCGTCGTGGTATTGCCTCGCTTGTGTGCACCACCGGGCGATCGCCCCGGGGGATAGGGATTTTCCGAAAGCGATCATCAAAAGCCCCTTGTCCCGCTTATCCATTCAGGTGATTGATCGGGCTTCCAGACTATACTAAAGCAGCTTGAGGGTTGTTTGGGTGGGGGCGCTTACCTCCCTGTTATTCGGCCAAAGAAAAAACATTTGGAGTTAAAGGCTGACATGTCCAGCGAAGAGCGCTCCAAGCTGGATCATTTCTCGGGCAATGCCCGTCTCTTTCCCCTGCCCAATCTCGTGTTATTCCCGAATGTGGTTCAGCCCCTGCACATTTTTGAGCCAAGGTACCGCCAACTGATGGCCGACGCCCTTGCCGGAGATCGCCTGATTGGCATGGCGCTTCTCGCCCCCTTCGCCGGTAGCCAAATCTCGGGGTTACCGGTCGTTCACCCCGTTATCTGTTTGGGCCGTGTTTTCCGTGAGGAAAGGATGGCGGATGGGCGTTTCAACCTGCTACTTCAGGGTGTGGCAAGGGCCCGGATTCTGGAAGAATTGCCTAGTGGGAAGCTGTATCGGGAAGCCAAGGTGGAACTGCTTCAGGAAATCCCCGCAGCTTCGTCGGACCAGGAGGAGGAACTGCGTCAAACCCTGATGGAAAAGGTGAGCGCCTGGTTTATCCACCAACCGGCAGCACAAAATCAGCTGAAAAAACTATTTCAGGGCACCCTGACCCTGGGAATGCTATGCGATGTTCTAGGTTTCGCACTTCCACTGCAACTGGAGCTGAAACAGGAACTACTGGAAATGGTTGATATCGAGGAGCGAGCCAATCTGCTGCTGACCTCTCTGGAAGAGAACCCCCCACCGGATGAGGAGGAGGAAATTTCCAGGAAACCTGCCCAAAAATTCCCACCCGGCTTCAGCCAGAATTAATCATTCCTTCAAAAAAAGGGTTTTCCGCCACCTGCCAAAAACGGGTTCAGGAGGCATCCCGGTGTGCTACCGGGACAGGAAATCGACAAATAAAAGCCTGGAGAGCCACCCCGGCTGCCCCCTCTTCCCCCAGACGACTGGTATTGAGGGTGGCATCGAATGTCACGGGGTCGATAAACGCCCGGCCAAAATGCCGATGAAGAAAATCCTCGCGTCGATTGTCCGCCTCAAGCAAGGTGCGTTCCGCCTGATCGGCGGGCAACCTCAACCACTGCGACAGGTAGCGGCCCCGGTCCACCTGATCGGCCACAACCCGCAGATGCAGTGTTGTTTCACGGGGCAACAAAAAACCGGCTCCGCGCCCCAAAAACACAACCCCACCACGGGCGGCCAACGCAAGGATGGCGCGTGCCAGTGTGGCTATCTCTTCAAAATGCGCCAGCTCACTGGCTAGGATCCTCATCCGGTCTTCCACAGCGGCCTCGGCCGCTGAATCCAGTTCATCGGCAACCTCGGCCAACCGGCCCGCATCCCGGGAAATGAATTCCAGGGATTCCCGGTCAAAGAGGGTGTATCCGGCTTTTCGGGCCAGATGGTTTGCCAAACGGCCACCTCTGGAACCT
>JAFMJU010000047.1 GCA_017853285.1 Gemmataceae bacterium | reverse complement strand
CGTTTGCTCCAGCTTTATGGAATTCCAGGTCGAGGCACAGGTGACCAGGGCATCCAACCGGCCGCAGCGATGGCGCAAGGTGGCCAGCAGGCGGTCCACCTGGTCTTCCTCAGCCAAATCCGCCTGGACAACAGTGGTCTCCAACCCCTCCTGTCCAAGGATTTGGGCAGATTCCGCGGCCTCCTGTGCGGAAGTCCGGTAATGCAGCGCGAGGGAAAATCCCCTCCTGCCCAAGGCCCGGGCCACATGGAATCCCACCCGTTGACGGCCGGCTCCGGTCACCAGCGCCCACCGCTTAACTTCGCTATTCACGTTTCCCGCCCGGGGTTGTTCCCCTGTTTTGCCTTGTTTCCCTACAATTCACCATAACCTTGGCGGGGAATCCCGGGTGATCTTGGTTCGAAAATGACTGATTTCCGCGGTTTTTTTTGGCCCCGCTCGGCGGAGGTGGTGTATGGAAATGTGGCAAACCCTTTTGCTGGTCCTGGTGGGAATCGTCCTGTTGAAGGGGGTGGTTCTGCTGGTCCTCAGCGGTTTCCAGCCAGGTCGGATTGTCCGGGCGATTCAGGCCTTTTTCGCGGCGCTGACCGGCAGCGCCCCCGTCGCGGGGGCCGAGCCCAGGGAAGAAAAAGAACTGTCCCCCGAGCCGTTTCGTTTGTTGAAACTCCTCCAGCGCGAGTCTCGTCTGGTGGATCTGCTGATGGAGGATCTGTCTTCTTTCGACGATGCCACCATCGGGTCAAGCGTCCGGCCGGTTTTGGCCAAAGCCCGCAAGGCTTTGGCGGAATATGTTCAGTTGGAGTCCGTTTTGCAGGCGGTTGAAGGGGCCCAAACCACGGTGGAACCGGGTTTTGATCCGGCCTCTATCAGGCTGGTCGGAGCCGTGACGGGGCAACCACCTTTCCGTGGCCAGGTGTGCCATCCGGGTTGGAAGGTTAAAAGTCATAAGATTCCGGCATCCCAACCCGGGGCCGGTGGTCTGGTGATCGAGCAGGCCGAGGTGGAAATCTCGGGCTAATCAACTTTGAAGGCAAGCGTTGCTGCATCGGCTACCCTGCCGGTGTTGGAGTTTTTGATCATGGCAGAGCCGGTTTTGGATGTCGGAATAGACCTGGGCACCACCAATTGCGCTATTTCCTACTGCATAAAAGTGGAATCAGAATCGGGGGCTTCCGGGGAGGAAGTGCATACCCTTACGGTTCCCCAGGTGGCCCATCCCGGCGCGGTGGAGTCTCGTCGGTTGTTGCCATCGTTCCTGTATCTTCCCGGGACTGGTGAGGCTGCCCCTGGTTCATTGGATTTGCCCTGGGCCTCCGGCAGGGATTTTTCGGTGGGCGAATTCGCCCGTCGCCAAAGCGCGCTGGTGCCGATGCGGGTGGTCCATTCGGCCAAGTCATGGCTTTGCCATGGCGCGGTTGATCGCAGGCAACCCTGTCTGCCGTGGCGTGGTTCGCCCGAAGATCGCAAACTGTCGCCGGTGCAGGCATCCACCGCTTACCTGCGCCACTTGGTTGATGCCTGGAACCGGCAAATGGCCGCCGACAATCCGGCTATGCGGCTGGAGAACCAGGCCGTGGTGCTGACGGTGCCGGCTTCCTTTGATCCCGCCGCCCGTGAATTCACAGTGGAGGCGGCGCGTGCCGCCGGTTTGGAAAACATCACCCTGCTGGAGGAACCGCAGGCGGCTTTTTACGCTTGGGTCGAATCACTTCGGGACGACTGGCGCAGGCAGGTTCGGGTGGGGGATCTCCTGCTGGTCTGCGATGTGGGTGGCGGAACCACCGATTTCAGCCTGATTTCGGTTGCCGAAAACTCGGGAGCCCTCGAACTCCAGCGAGTCGCTGTGGGAAATCATATCCTTTTGGGCGGCGACAACATGGACCTGGCACTGGCCCACTCGGCCAGCCAGGAACTGGCTTCCCGCGGGATACCTAAACTGAGCGTTTCCCAGTTCCAGCAATTGGTCCATTGCTGCCGCCAGGCCAAGGAATCCCTGCTGACCGATCCAAACCGTGAGGCGGAGGAGTTCACCCTCTTGGGCCAGGGAACCCGGTTGGTGGGTGGATCCATCAAGGGGCAGATTTCCCGGGCCATGGTGACCTCCTGTCTGCTCGACGGTTTTTTTCCGGTTTGCTCCCTGACAGATGAACCCAAAAAAGCCCGCTTGGGCGGGCTGCAGGAGGCTGGCCTGCCATATGCCCACGACCCGGCGGTGACGCGTCATTTGGCGGCATTTGTCCGCCAGCAGGTGGCCGGGCTGGGAAGGCCTGTCACCGGAATCCTGTTCAATGGTGGGGTTTTTAAATCAACCCCACTGCGTGAAAGGGTCCTTGACTTGGTGCGCACATGGTCGGAAGGCACCGAGGTGCGCTTGCTGGAGGGGATCGACCTCGATCAGGCGGTTAGTGTCGGAGCCGCTTACTACGGTGCCGCCAAAAGGGGCAAGGGTATTCGCATACGCGGCGGGGCATCCCGCTCGTATTACCTGGGTGTGGAAATTCCCGCCCCCGCCGTTCCAGGCATGGAGCCCCCCATCAAGGCGCTGTGCGTGGTCCCTTTTGGGATGGAGGAGGGGACCGCGGCCACTGTTCCCGGGGTGGAACTCAGCCTGGTGGTGGGTGAGCCGGTTCGATTCCGTTTCTTTGCCGGTGCCAGCCGCAAGTCCGACAAGCCGGGAGCCTGGCTGGAGGAATGGGAGGACGACCTCGTCGAACTCAACCCGCTCGAGACATCGCTTCAGTCCCAAAAGCCGCCCGGAACCTTGCAGCCCGTTCATTTGCGGGCCTCCATGACGGAGGTAGGCACCTTGGAGCTACACTGTCATAGCATCGACCAAACGGAGAATTGGAAGTTGGAGTTCGAGGCAAGGCACCAATCCTGAAAGACCGGATGAGCCTTGCGGCCCGATCCCAACAAATCCTTGCGAATCTGCAGTGGGATGTTAGTCTAACCAAATGGCCAAGGTGGGCCGTGGATCGGTTTGGAAACAAAGGTCAGGCGGCGGAAATGAGCGACAAATCCAAAGAAAAATCCACAGGAATTGCCTTTGGGCTTCTGTTTGCGGTTATTTGTTCTTATGGGTTTCTCTATCGACTGTTTCCTGATTATACCTCCCCAAACTTGGCTCCAATCGGCGGTTTGGCCCTTTTTTCGGGCTTCATCCTCTCGGCTCGTTGGGGTTGGGTGCCTCCGCTTGCGGTCATGGCTGCCAGTGATTTGGTCCTTTGGCAATGGAAGGGATATCAGCCCTATTTCATTGTCTACGGCTTGTTCGCCTTCTACGGGTTGGTGGGTTCGCTTTGGCGAGGCCGTCTGACGCCCTTGGCTTGGGTGGGCGGCGTGGTTTCCAGCAGCCTGGTTTTCTTCCTGGTGACCAATGCCATGGTGTTTGCCACCAGCTCATTTGATCCTTCATCGCATCCCGGCGCTTGGGCCATCGAGATTCCGACTGATCAATACTCCCACCCCCTCATTCAATACGCCCGAAACTTGCCTGGGTTGGTCACTTGTTACCTGTATGCATTGCCCTTTTATGCCCGCACCTTGGCTGGGGATTTCCTGTTCAGCGCCCTGTTTTTGATGGCGGGTGCGTTGGTTGCCAAGGGCCTCCAACCGCAGACGGCGAGGAACTCCTGATCCTTTGGATAGGAGCTTGATAACCGTAAAATTTTAAGCATTTGCCCGACCTGTTTTGGACAGGCCGGGCGAACCTGTTTTGGTATTCATTGGCCAGAAAATTGGCTTTATTTGGATTTGCCCGGCGAGGGAACAAGGGGGCAGGTCGCCATCGAGGCATAGCGCGGTTTGTTGCCCGGTACCGACTCCATCACGGTGCAAGTTTCGATCCGTCCAACCGGTGTTTTGTGGTGACGGAAATCAGAATGCAATATTTCCGCCTGCTCCGTGGTGCATTCGTTCAGCCGGCCCAAGGTCACATGCGGATGAAAGGGGCGGTCTTCCACGCGGTACAGGTTTTCACGCACCAAAACTTGGCTGAGTTGTTCCTGGAGGGCGGTGGTCTCCTGCATGCCACGGTCCAGCCCCGCCCAGAGTATTCTCGGACGCTTTGGCGAGGGGAAAAAACCGATTCCGTTCAAACCCAGGACGAAGGAATCCGTTTGTGAGGCCACCCGGGTGGTCTGTCGGCAGGTTTCCACTACCTCGGTGGTTTTCAACTCCCCCAGGAAAGCCAAAGTGATGTGCAGTTCCTCCTCAGTGACCCACCGCGCGTCCACGCCGCGCGATTTGAGTTCACCGATCCAGGCCAGACAAGCCGCAGCCAGATTCCGGGGAAGGGGCAGGGCGATGAAAGTGCGTGTCCCCCGCATCAGAAGCTGAGCATCTCGCGGTAGGTTTGCAGTCGCTGGTCGATCTCGGCCCGTGTTGTGTTGACAAGGCGCCTCAGGCCGAAGTCTTCCACGGTCAGGCTGGCCACCACGGTTCCGTAGGCCATCGCCCGGCGCAGTCGCCCGTGTAAATGCGTGCCATCCACCGCCAGGCAGGCCATGATTCCACCAGCGAAGCTGTCACCGGCCCCGGTGGGATCTTCCACTTTTTCCGTGGGATATGCCGGAACCACGAAAACCCCTTCATTCGAGAACAGCATGGCCCCGTGCTCCCCCTTCTTGAGGATCACGAATTTGGGCCCCATCGCGCGCACGGCGTGACCCGCGCGCACCAGGTTGGTCTCACCTGAAAGCAACAAGGCCTCGCTATCGTTCAGCATCAACCCGTCCAGCCGGGGAAGCAGTTTCAACAACGCCTCCTTTTGGGTGGTGATCCAGAAATCCATGGTGTCGGCGACCACCAATTCAGGTTTGTCCACCTGATCCAGGACACCAGCCTGGGTTTCCGGGGAACTGTTGGCCAGGAACACGAATTTGCTGTCTCGATAGCTGGTGGGAAGGACCGGCTTGAAATGCTCAAATACGCCCAACTCAATCGCCTTGGTGGTCCGGCTGTTCAGGTCGGTGTGGTACTCGCCTTCCCAGAAAAAAGTGTTGCCGGGTTTTCGCTCCAGCCCATCCAGGGGAATGTTGTGCTTTTTGAAGGTGTTGATGTGCTCCTCGGGGAAGTCTTCCCCCACCACTCCAACCAGGCGTGGGCTGGTGAAATGGCTGGCAACCACTGAGAAATACGAGGCGGATCCACCCAGCACCCGCTCGGCCCGCCCTCGCGGGGTCTGGATGGTGTCAAACGCGATGGAGCCGACGACTAAAAGTGACATGGATTAGGAACTCCGGAAAGTTTCAGTGAACGGATAAAAGCCTCAGGCCTGCCCGGCCTTGGCCAAGGCGACGCGGATGCGTTGGATGGCCTCGTCTTTGCCCAGGATGGACAGGATGTCGTAAACACCCGCGCCCACCTCGATTCCGGTGGTGGAAACGCGCAGGGCATGGATCAAAAGGGCGGGGTTGAAGCCTTTTTCGGTCGCATGGGCCTTCAACGCTTCCTCCAGGGTGCCGGTTTCGAAATCGGGTAGCGCCGCCATTTTTTCCACAAAGGCGGCCAGGTGGCCCGGTACCCCTTCCTTGGTCACCCGTTTCGCGAAGGATTTCTCGTCGATGGTCACTTGGGAGGCAAGTATGGGCAAACCGTACTGCAGAATGTCTGAAAACAGCTTCAGCCTGTCGCCCGCGGCCACAATCACCCGGCGCAATTGCTCGAGGCGGGCTGGGGACTCGTTTTCACCCCAAACGCCGGCCCGCTTCAGAAAGGGGATGCATCCTTCCAGTTTTTTTTCAACCGGCAGGCTTTTCATGTATTCGCCGGCAACCCAGTAGAGCTTGTCCGGGTCGAAACTGGCCGGGGAATCGTTGACGCGTTCCAGCGAGAAATTCGAGGTCATCTGGTCGATGGGGATGATCTCGCTGTGGTCATCCAGCGACCAGCCAAGCCGTCCCAGATAATTCACAAGTCCTTCGGGCAGGTAACCCAGTTCCTTGTAAAACGCCACGGTGGCCGGGTTGAGGTCATCGCGCGCGGCGATTTGCTCGGCGGTGTGGCCCAACGACATCAGCTTGGCTTTGATGTCCGGGGTCACGAACTTGGCCATGTCACGCTTGCTGAGTTTCTTCTTGGAGTTTGGTTCGTTCACCACCGGCACATGGGCGAACCGTGGAAGCGCGGCACCCAAGGCCTCGAACGCCACCAACTGAACGGCGGTGTTGCTGAGGTGTTCCGCGGCGCGTACCACATGAGTGATCCGCATCGCGGCGTCATCCACCACGGTGGCAAAATTATAGAGGGCACGCCCGTCGCCACGCAGGATGACCGGGTCCCCCAACAGGTCGGCGTCCCACTCCACGCGTCCCCGTATCAGGTCTTCCAGGACGATTTTTTTCCCTTCCGGCACCTTCAGGCGAACGGGCAGCTTGTTTTCAAGCACCCGTTTCATGGCCTCATCGGGAGCCAAGGTCCGCCCTGGGCCCCGGTGGATATACGGGCGTTTCGACTTTTCGGCCGCCTCCCGCTCCGCTTTCAGTTCGTCGGGTGACAATAGGCACGGGTAAGCTTTGCCTTCCCGCACCAGACGGTATGCGGCTTCCTTATACCCTTCCAACCGCTGGGATTGAAAATAGGGGCCGACAGGCCCGCCAACTTCCGGCCCTTCATCCCAGTGGATACCCAGCCAGCGAAACCCATCCAGGATGGGTTGAAGGGCTTCGGGTTTGTTCCGCTCGCTGTCGGTATCGTCTATGCGCAGGATGAACTGCCCGCCATGCCGTTTGACCAGCAGCCAGTTGAAAAGGGCGGTGCGAACGCCCCCGATATGTAGATAACCCGTTGGGCTGGGGGCAAATCGCGCGCGAACCGGACCCATGCTGTCCTCCCGGGCCGAATGGTGGCCCGGGGCTAGTTTACGATTCCTGAATCACCTTGTCCCCCGGCAGGCTTTCCTCTGGGGAACTGTAGGTTTTCATGGTACCTCGGCCTTCCACCAGCAAAAGCGTGGTGCCCCATTGAACCACTTTCTCTTCCTGGTTGATGATTTCCCGTTTCCAGGTGATATGCCCTCGCCGACCGCGCGATTTTTCCTCGATGCCCATCACCGTGCAACGGACCCGGATGGTGTCCCCGATGAAGACAGGTTCCAGGAAATGCCATTCCTTGATGGCGACAAATGCGAGGGTACGGAGCGGCGGATGGTTGAGGCCAAGGCCGCTGGCCACCGAAAGGACCAGCAATCCATGGGCCACCGGCTTGCGGAACGGGGTGGTGGCGGCGAATTGGTGATCGATATGGATCGGGTTGAAGTCCCCGCTGACACCGGCAAAGTTCACGATGTCCGCCTGGGTGATGGTTCTCCCCGGGCTGGTCCATGTATCGCCTGGTTTTAGATCGCTGTAATACAGGTGGGAAGAGGTGAACACTGGCCTTTCTCCCGGGCACAAGGAATCACCGCGGCCCGTTGCAAACGGGGACTGATTCGGAGGGACGACCATAAAAATTGCCAAATCGGAAGGCAAGACAATTTTTCAGGACCCAACCGGCGTTTCCGGATGGCGCCATAAAGATACTAAGTCATTGATATTTAATGGTTTACCTCTGGATGGCCAGGAACGGGCGACCCTCGAGGGAAAGGCGACCCACCTCCTTTCCGGTGGCGTCCAGCTCCACCAGGGCTCTCCCATCGAAAGAGCAAACCAGCGTGTTCCCATTCGCTAGCCGTTGGGCATGAACAACTGCCGGAACCGCCGCTTCCCAGGAAATCTGACCCTCCTGATTGATTTCCACCAACCTCCCGGTTCCACCCAGGCTGACAAGCATTTTTTCGGGCGAAAGGTCGGCCACACTGGCCCAGTAGGCGGCACCCTGGCTATGGCGTTCCGGCTTCACCATATGGGTGATTTGCCAAGACTCGTTCAGGATTTGGATGTTTCCGTCGCCAGTCACGCAACGCAGGGATCCCTGTGGCAGGCTTTTCACCTCACGGAAGCCGGAGGAGTGGGTGTGTTTTCTGATTTCTTTCCCTACCGAATCCATCTCCACCACTTCCTGAAATGTGGCGATGATGGTGGTTCCAAACGCTGTCCGGATGGCCGAAATAGGTCCTGAAGCCAAGGTTTGCTCCCAGCGCACCTGCCCGGAGCGTGTCCGCTCAGTCACCCGGCAGGCCGTTCGTTCAGCAATCAGCAGGTTCCCCCCGGGTAAAAACTGAACGGAATTGGGGCCGGACAATCCTTCCATGGACCAGAGGGATTTCCAATTATTGCCAAGCTCCTGGATGCGCCCCCCCCTTGGCCCATCAAATTCCACCACCAAGGTGCGTTTGGGGTGCATTTTTGCTGGTTGGCCATGGGATTGTGACTCAGGCTTTTCCAGCCACTCCAACCATGCTTTGGAACACCCGGTCCTGTCGAGTTTTCCAAGGCGCATCAAGGCGACAAATCCGTTGGCTTCCGGGCCGGCGATGGTTTGCAATAATGCTTCTGCCTCCAGGGCGTCTGATTCAGGCAGCGATAACAGCAAACGGGCCAGTTCTTTGGCTGCATCCGTTGACTGCAGGGAAAGCTTTCTCTTTGCCAAAACGAATCGGATGCGCGGATCCGATTCATTCGCCCATTCACCCCGATTGGTTCCAGCGATTCCAAAAGGCCCAACAGGGGCCCGGGCTGCCGCCAGACGAAGTAGCGGTGCGG
Organism: Gemmataceae bacterium; assembly: GCA_017853285.1. Taxonomy (GTDB): domain Bacteria; phylum Planctomycetota; class Planctomycetia; order Gemmatales; family Gemmataceae; genus UBA6894. The sequence goes on along the minus strand of JAFMJU010000047.1, from coordinate 4,456 downwards.
ACCCTGGATGTAGCTGCCGGGCCCAATCCCACCGGTTGGTTCGGGCGGAACATTCGAGAAGCCGGTCCATCAGCCACTGGGAGGTGGGGTTCGGTTCCGTTTGCTCCACCCAAGGGATGTAGGCCACCAGCCAATTTTGCAGAAATTCATCGGGGTTTTGTGCCAGCCAGGCCACTGCGGATTCCAGCCAGGCTTCCTGCTGGCGAAAGGGTTGGGACTCCGAGATTTCATCCACCCTGCGGGCAATCTCAGGATCAGCGCCTTCCTTCGCCGCCAAAAGCCTGCCCCGTAACGCTGGCCCTTGGGTCATCAGGCGCAGCGTGGCTTCCTCCCTGGCCGTGAAATCCGCAGATCCCAAACGGCTAAGGTCGGCTTCCCAACTGGACAGCAGGGAGGCGCTGGGAACCAGGTTTTCCATCCTTTCAAGGATGGCTTTTCTACCGGGGCTGACGCCTGCCGATTTGCATGCGGCAACCAGTGGAACAGGGAGGGAGTTTACGGTCTCATCCCCAGGCCACGCATGGCCTGCGAGCCTTGCCAAAGTCAAGAAAACCGCTGTGGGAAAAAACACGAAATTCCCCGGCAGGGTGGCAATCGGGCGAGCGTGGTCTGCGAGGCACCCGGGAATTCGGAGAGACCGGGTGATAGGAGGCGTTCAACTATGCCACCCGATTGGGGAACGGGAATGGGCCGGGGGCAACGGAATAAAAAAAGCGTGGTCCGGACAGGTTGTCCGGACCACGCGGGTAAAACGGGAAAGGTTTAAGGTTTGTCAGCCCAGAAGCAGGCTGGGCTCCCAACCGACGCGCTCAGCGTTGGTGCGCAACTTTTCAAGGGCGCGATTCTGGATTTGCCGCACCCGCTCCTTGCTAATGCGAAGCAGGTGACCAATTTGGCGGAGGCTATGGGTGCCGCTGCCCGTCAATCCGAAGCGTAGGTCCAAAACCTTTCGCTCCCGTGGGCGAAGCGAATCCATCAGGAATAGCAGGGCCTCCTGGCGCTCATTGTTGTCGCGCAGGATGTTGGTGCCGTTGTCGGGCATGGCCTCTGTCAGCTTGAAGTCGCTGTCATCATCCAAAACCGCGTTCAGCGATACCGGTGTTCGGGTAGCGGTTTGAAGATGGGTTAAATGCTCCAGACTGCTGCCGGTTCTCTTGGCCAGCTCCTGCGGGGTGGGAAGGTGGCGACCACCATGGGCCAGCGCCTCAGATTCCTGCTGCAAAAGGCCCAATTCCTGAAGGTGGTGGGGCGATAGGCTCACGAGGTGGGATTGCCTGGCCACCGCGATCTGCAAAGTCTGCCGAATCCACCAAGTCGCATAGGTTGCCAACCGGGTGCCGTGGCTCACATCAAACCGGTCGATGGCCTGCATCAGGCCGCAAACGGCTTCCTGCAACAAGTCGGCGTAGCTGAGGGCGTGATGACGGAAGCGTTTGGCCACGTGCGCAGCCAGACGGATGTTGGCGGAGGCCAACCGGTGTTTCAGGTGGACATACTGGTCATGGAGCTTCTTCACCGCGGGAGCACCCAACCGGGATTGCTCGGTGCAAGCTTCACGGATGAATTGGGCCATCGGCCAGGGTTCAAGTGGGGGCTTTTGCGCCCGGAGCTTGGGAAATGACTTGATGAGGGTTCGAATCAGGGCGTTTTTCACTTCCCAAAAGTCTGCCAGAAGGCTTCGCTCCTCGTCGGGAGTCAGCAGGTCGGAAGAGTAGACCACCGTTTCCGCGTTGAATGGAGTGTCATCGACCGGGGCCTCCGCGGAACGCCTCTTGGTTTTCATACAATTTTTATCCCAGATCCATTTGGGTGTTGGATGTGCCGGGCCGCTATCCCAACCGCAGGGCAGGTGGGAAGGGCCAATTTTTGCCTAATCGAACCAGCCTTTGGACGCGTCGTTTTCCAACGCGCTGGCCGATTCTGGTCGGCTAGGGGGAACCATTTCGCACCCGTGGTCTGCGGGTGATGATCACCCGCGAAAAACCCGAGGAAAAAGGGATCCCCGCTGATATTTCAGGGCTCCGTGGAACCATGTTCCCGCGACTCCCTCCAACGAGATGCATATTAACTGTTCGGGGGGGGGCAAGCAAGGGGCCGGCCATCTTTTCCAACGGGCCCGAGGGGACGCCTAAAAAAATAGTACCGGTGTATTTTTGTAGCTTTTTCGGGCGGCTCCTTGCTTTGGGCGCCCCTTCGTCCGAAAATGGCTTGTAGGCCCGGCTTTCGCGCGCTTTTCATCGCGGTTTTTTGGGCTTTGCGGGGGGTTCCCGGTGGCTGAAACCCCGGACGGAATCATGGCCTGGAAGGTGCCGGAGCCAGTGGTGGACCAGCTGATAAGCTGGTTTTCCTGCCCGGTCCGATCCGTGCCCTCGGACAGGTTTCCCGAACCCGCAAATTTTGTCCTCCTTGCCGGGCCTGACTGTGATCCGTCCGAACTGCGGAACGTGTTCGCCGCCTGGGCCGAGGCGGAACCCGACATGCCGAGGCTTTGCGCCTTTTCCAGCCTGGAACATGCCGGCTGGGAGGCGGACTCCGCCGCTTTCCAGGAATGGCTCAATCTGGTCTGGCTGCCGGTTCCATGGCCGCTCGATTCCTTTGCCCGTTGGATCCTGTTTCGGGCCCTCCACGGGGATTTGCACCAGTTCGACAACCTGCCCACGGACATGGCGCTGGCCCGGCGGCTGGAAATGCTCAAGCAAAGGAATATCGATCTGGCACGCGAAACTGTCCGCCTGCGGCAGCAGGCCTTCACCTGCGCGTTGACCGGGCTGCCCAACCGCCGGGCCATGGACAGGGTTCTGGCCCGGGAATTCGGTCACGGGCCACTCAGGCAACCGGCAGCTTTGGCCCTGGTGGATATCGATCATTTCAAGGCCTGGAACGAGAGGGTGCTCCACACAGGCGGGGACCTGCTGTTGCGAGGAATGGGAGCCCGCCTGCGGGATTCCATGCGCGAGACGGATTTGTTGGCGCGGATCGGGGGCGAGGAATTCCAGGTGCTGGCCCGCAACACCGATGCCCTGGGCGCCGCGGCTTTGGGTGAGCGCCTGCGCCACATGGTTGCCACGAGGCCCTTTGAGGAAACGGGCCAACCGGTCTTGCTGACTGTGAGCGTGGGTTTGGCAACTGTCCCCGCCGGGGTGCAGGTGGCCGCGCAGGATCTGGCGCGTTTGGCCGCCAAGGCGCTTCATGCCGCCAAGCAGGGAGGCAGGAACCGGGTGGAGATTCTCAACTGGCCCGGGTAGTGCCAATGGATTGGATGATCCCCCCCAAGGCCTGCCTGAGTGATTTTCCTGCCAGGCGATCCCGGTTGCCCCAGCCGGGCAGGCGCCACCACCATCCCGGCGAGGTCATCAGGTCCCAGGCCAAGGCGGACAGGTTGTCCCTGCCTTGGCTGTCGCACCAGCGCAGCATCTTTGGGTGCAGGGGATCGTCCAAGGAATCAAACACAACCCGAACCACCGCCCAGGGGATTTTGAACCGATTGCAGATGCCTGCAAACGCCGCGCTTTCCATGTCCACGGCCAGGGCACCGGTTTGTTTTCCAAGGCTTTTTTTTTCGGTCGGCGTGGCGATGAGCCTGGGCGAAGTGCAGAGTGGGCCGGTGTGGATGGTGAGATCCGGTTGGGGGGCAACTTGAAGTTTCAAGGAAGGCGAGTGGTTGCCGTCAGGCGCTCCCGCCACCGCGGAGGCGATCACCACCTCCCCGGGAAAAACGGCGGGGCTCAAGGAGCCGGAATATCCTGCAAGCAGGGCCCATGCGGGCTTGGGATTCAAACTGTCGAGATAGCGCGAAAATGCCCCGGCGAAATAATCACCGGGGCCCATGGTGACCACAGGATGAGGACCTGCCACGGGAACGAGCTTGGCTGTTTCACGCGCCAGTGCGCAAACCACCAAGCCTTCGCCCCCGGGCACTGAAAATCAAGCCACCTGCCAGGCGATCATCCGCAGGGTGTCCCCGAGCTTGGCGTTCACACCGAGCGCGGCGGAGATTTCAAACCCGCAATGCATCAGGCAGTGCTCGCAGCGGGCGTCCTTGCCGTGGCCGTAGGCGTCCCAGTTGGTCTCTTGTATCAGACCTTGGAAGCTGTCGTGGTGTTTGTCGGTGATGAGGTAGCAAGGCCCCTTCCAGCCCTTCACATTGCGGGTTGGGTTGGCGTAGGCGGCGCAGGAGAGATCCCGCTTGCCAGCGAGAAAATCGAGGTAAATCGGCGAACTCATCATGCGGTGCTTGGCGAACAGCTTTTGGGCCGCCGAGAACTTCTCGTGGATGTCCTTCCTCGTCATGAAGATCTCCTGGGCCCCCTCCGGATTGGTGTCGTGGACGGCCGAGTAGCCGTAGGCCGGGCTGACCATGAAGCCATCGACCCCGATTGAGGCGAGGAAACCGAACAGCTCATCGATCTCCGCGAGATTGGTCTCCTTGTAGATCGTGGTGTTGGTGCAAACCAGG
>JAFMJU010000046.1 GCA_017853285.1 Gemmataceae bacterium | reverse complement strand
GCCACCGCGCTGGGGTTGTTCCTGGCCCATGCGGGCCGAGGCGGGGAAGCCAGACCGTTTTTCAACAAGGCATTGGCAGAGCTGTCCCCCGAGGAACCGCACCACCAGGCGGCCAGCGAGCATCTGCAATGCCTCGACTCCGGCACGATTTGCCCCTGCCTGGACCCGGCTCGCCAAACCTGCGAGATGTACGCGCGCATGCTGCGGCAGCAACTACCCGGCGACCTGGTGCGTGACCTGCAGGTTCGCATGGTGGAGGGGGAGTTGGAGACCCGGCTCGATCTGGTGCGGGATCTCACGCCTGGGGAAGAGCAGTGGTTATCAGGGGTTCAGGCCGCCACCCTGGAAAGGCTGCGGGCCAATCTTGGAAGCCAGGGCGGTAACGGTATCGGGTAGGCGCCAGCTCCCTTTTTCCGAGTTTCCAGATCAGTAAAAACTCACGCCCGCGCCACCATCCTCGGCTATTTGTTGCGGAGGGTAGGCTGCGCGGGCGGATTTCTGGGGACTTGCGTCCTCGTATCAAACTGTACGCATCGAGGGTGGTTTTGTTTTCACACCCACCAGGTTTTTATTCGGTTTCTTCAAATCCTCTTGGAAACTTCCCGATACATCCAAAAAAGTGGTCAGGCTGCCAAGGGCAAGGCGGGTTCCGCCTCGACCTGTCGCGCCTTTCCGCCACCCAGACCCTGCCATGCCGTCACAGCCATGCCGCCTGCCAGCAGCAAAAAGGCCCAAGTGTAGCCGCCGTAGACCTGACCCATCTTCGCGGTGCGGTCGTCCAGCAAGCCTGTGCTGGTGGTCCATAGGCTGAACTGGGCCACCAGCGCCAGCCCAATCCATCCGGCGCGGGCCTGCCAGGTGGTTGCGGTGGCCAAAGCCGCCGCCCAAACCGCCCAGGGCAGGGCCAGCGTCACGGCGTGGTGCTTCCAGGTTCGTTCACTGAACAGCAGCATGCCGATGCAGATCAGGCCGAATTCGGCGGCCAGGTAGCGGTTGCTGGCAGGTCCGGTGCCCGAGCCGGCCAGGGGATTGCGGCAGCAGTAGACCACCACCGCGGCAAAGGCCAGCATGCATGCCTGCGCGATCCGCTTGGCTGTGGCCGGGCTCAACGCGGCCAAGTTGTGGTACTCGGCCGGGGTGAAAACACCCTCGGGGTAGACCACAAACGACGGGCTCTCGGTCAGCATGCGGAAGACCAGGCCAGGTATGGATTGGTTCGGGTGCTCGCTGGTGACTTTGCCCTCCACCAGGAACGGGTGCACCATCTCCCGGTACCACGACACCAGATTGCGCTGGTTTTCCTCCCAGCCCAGATACATCGCGGGCACCACGCCTGGGTACAAGAACAGCCCCATGCCCACCGCCCAGCCGGCAAGCAGTCTCCAGTCGCGCTTCCACACGAAATATGGCACGAACAAAAGCGGGGTCACCTTGCAGGAGACCGCCAGCGCCAGGGCGATGCCCCCGCCGAAGCTCCATCCGGCCATCGCCAGGCGAAGCGCCGCCACCACGATGAAAAAGACGAACAGGTTCACATTGCCGTGCTGCAGGTCGCCGATGATCGGCCGGATCGCCAGCAATATGGCCAGACCCTGCGCCCACCAGGGCAACCGCTTTTGCGGGTCCACCATCGCCAGAATCCAGGCGGTGGAAAGCACCGCCATGCCCACCTTCAGCAGGTACCAGGTGATGGCCATCACGCCCGAGGGCAGCTTGGCCAGGGGGAGCAGCAGCACCGACATGACCGGCGGGTTGGGGTAGGCGTACTTTTGCGAGATATCCTCGCCCTGCTCCAGCCCCAGGATCTGCGGCTGCCATCGCTGGATGGCGGAGCGGTTCGACCGTTTTTCGCTGGTGATTTTGCCGTAGTAGGCGGCGGCGCCAATCAGCAGGACCACGCTCATGCATGCCAGCAAGGCCCAACGGGCCCGGGCCCCATCGCGTGTGATGGCCTGAAAATTGCTTGCCAATCTTTCCCAAATTGCGCCCATTGCCGCCCCCGAAGCCAAAAAACCGTGGGGGTCGACACTACGCTTGGGGGCCGTTTTGCCGCAAGGGGGAGAGCCCGCGGGCTCAGTCCAGTTCCTCCTCCAGACCCGCGCCGAAAATCGGGGCGGGGGGTTTGGCCGGGGTTTCTTCTGGCGGCACCTCCAGCACCTTGGCCACGGCGGCAGGCAGATCCTCGGCCAGCAACGGATCCTCCTCGCCCCCGGTGGTCTGCTCGGTGCTTTGGGGGTCCACCTTGGCGCAGCACCGGGTCAGGTCGATGGCCAGACGGCGCATCCAGTCGCGCCATTCGGCCTGACCCTTCGTGTCGAGGCCTTCGGGCGGCACCCGGGCGAATTCGCCGGCCAAAAGGATCAGCCGCAGCATGTGGCGGAACAGCACCCCTTCCTGCCGCAGCAGGTCGCGGTTCTTGACGAAGGTCTCGAAGTCGCCGTGATAGCCGCGCAATATTTCACCGGCGGCCCAGACTCCCCGCATGGGTGACTCGCCCACCTCGGGGTGCTGGGCTTCAAACAGCATGCGCGCCCGGTCCGCCAGTGTGGGGGGACGCTCGCGCCGCCTGCGGTCACCGTCGTCCGGTTCCTCCTCCTCGTCGCCGGGCTCCCTGGCCACCGAGGCGATGAGGCCCTTTTGCACCAACAGGGGATCCAAATACTCCCGCTGCAGCGGTCCGGGCGGCAGGTCCTCGGGCACGCGCACCGCCCAGGCCAGGTTGCCTGGCACTTCCATCAACCCTTCCAGAAGCTGCAACCGCTCGACATCATCCGCCTTCACCAGCAGCGGGCACATCCAGTCCGCCAGCATCGGGTTCACGCCGCGGAAGGCCAGCAGGCGCGGCAGCTTGTCGGTGGCGTGCGCCGTTTCCGGCGGCACCGCCAGTCCTCCCTCCGCCTTGGTGCCCGGTTCCGGCTCCGGCGCGCCCGGCACCGGTTCGGGCGGCGGGGGATCCAGTTTCACATAGCCACCCTTGTGCAAGGCCAGCAGCATGCGATCCAGTTGCAACTCGCCCGCCTTGATGCGGGGAGAATCCAGCAGCCGTTTGCGGATCACCGAGCGGATCCGGTTCACCTCGGGCGACACCTCCAGCAGGTAGGCCAAAAGCCTCCAGGGCAGCGGCCCCTTGCTGTACAGGCGCGCCGGCGCGGCCTGCTGCAGTTGCAGGAACTGCGGCTCGGTCCAGTAGAGGAATTTGTCGCTCTTCTCGGGTTTCTTGCGCTTCAGGTCCTTTTTCTTGCGCAGGAGCACCGGGTCCTTGGTGTCCTCGGGAATCGCGTCGAACTGCCGCTTCCAGCGCGTCAGGCGCACATCGTCCTCGTGCGCCATGCAGTAGACGAAGCCCTTGTCATCGAACTGGGGCCTGCCGGCCCTGCCGAAGATCTGCTGGGCGCTGCTGGCATCGATGAGCTTCTGCCCGCCCGCCGGCCCCTTCGCCAGGCTGGTCAGGATCACTGAACGGGCCGGCAGGTTGATCCCCGCGGCCAGGGTCTCGGTGCACACCGCCACCGCCAGCAGCTTGCGTTCGAACAGGCTCTCCACCACCCGGCGGTACCGGGGCAACAACCCCGCGTGATGCACGCCGATGCCCCGGCGCAGCAGCGTGGCCAGCCGGGGACCGGCGCCCCGCTTCATCTCCTCGGCATCGATGGCCGCCAGCAGTTCGGTCCGCACGCCCGGGGGCAGCAGGTCCTGCCCCTTCAGCACCTCGGCCACGCTCCAGCACTGGTCACGGTTGAAGCAGAAAACCAGGGCGGGTGTCTTGCGCTGCTCACCCTCGCCCTTCGCCATGTGCGCCAGTTGGTCGGCCAGGAACTCGTCGGGCACATAGTGGAAGCTGAGGGGCACCTTGCGCTCGCGCCCCTCCACGAACTCGAGCTTGCGTCCGTGGCAACGCTCCAGCCAGTTGAGGAACTCGATGGCGTTGCCCACGGTGGCGCTGAGCAGCAGCAGTCGAACCTGCTTGGGCAAATGTGCCAGCGACAGTTCCCACACAATGCCCCGTTCCGGGTCGGCGAAGTTGTGGAACTCGTCCATCACCACCGCGCCCACACCTTCCAGCGCGCTGGTTTCTGGGTGGAGCAGGCGGTTGAGCAGGATCTCGGCCACCACGATCAGGATGGGCGCGTCAGGGTTCACCCGGCGGTTGCCAGTCACCAGCCCCACGCTGTCGGCCGGGAATCCCCAACTGACAACGGTTTCCCTCAATTCGTGGAATTTTTGATCCGTCAGGGCGATCAGGGGCGTGGTGTAGTAGGCGCGGGTGTTGGTGCGCAGCGCCTCGTACAAGGCCGCCTGCGCGATCACCGTCTTGCCGGTACCGGTGGGGGCGCAGACCAGCACGCCCTGGTCATCGGCAAACCAAGCCAGCAGGGCCTCCTCCTGCACCGGGTAGGGCGAGTAGGGCAGAAGGCCAAGGTACTCATCCAGCACCACCGACCGGCTGGGATTTTCCGGACGGCCGGCGGGCTGGGGGATGGGGGTCATTTCCCGGCCGTGTGCTCGGCGACGATGGTGCTGGAGATGCCGCCACGCGGGGTGAACCGGCCCGTCAGGGTGCAGCGGCGCGGGTGCACCACCTTGACGAAGTCGTCCAGGATCTTGTTCACCACCACCTCGTAGAAGATGCCCTGGTTGCGGTAGCGCTGCAGGTACAGCTTCAGCGATTTCAGCTCGATGCAGGTCTTGTCAGCCACATAGCTGAAGATCAGCGTGCCGAAATCGGGTTGCCCGGTCTTCGGGCAGACCGTGGTGAACTCGGGGCAGGTGATCTCGATCAGGTAATCGCGCTCCGGCCGGGGGTTGGGGAAGCACTCCAACTGGCTCACATCGGGCGCGCTGGTCAAATCCACATCGCTCATCATTCACTCCCAAGGAAACACAAGGCACACCATTCACCAATAGTCCGGCCGGGCCCGTCAGCGGAACTTGCGGGTGTTCCAACGGGGGGCCCAGTTCTTCTCATCGGGCGAGGGCACGCACGGGTAGGCCGGCATGCCCCGCCATGGCAGTGGCTCCACACGGGCCCCAGTCAGCGTGGTGGGCGCCGTGTCCTTGCACCAGCCGTGCACACGCAGCAGCACCGTGCGCGTCATGCCCGGGCCGGGCTCCCCGGCGGGTAGCAGGTATTCCAGGTCCACCGCGTCGCCCGGACCGCAGACCGCCAACCGGTCATCCACGCCTGCCAGCAGCTCTCGCACATCCCCCAACCGGGTGAAGGAGCCCTTCCAGCGGCTGGCGGAAACCGGATCTCGGGCGTTGCCGTCGTAGCCCACCAGCTCCCCCGCCGGGATCTCCCTGGCGAAGCCGACCCGGTCCAGACTGGCGGCAGCCGGGTCCATCCAGCGGACGGTCACACCCGCCACCTTGCCTGTTTCGGCATCACCCAGCAAGCGGCCCAGGCGCAGGCTGTCCCAATAAACCCGCAGGTTGCTTTCCAACCGCCATGGCTCGCCCCCCTCGGCTCCCGCCGGGATGCGGGCCAGCATCGGCTTGGGCAGGCCGGCGGGAAAACCAATTTCACCCACGGGAGTGTATTTTCCGTCGTTGCCGCGCCGGGCCAGCGTGGGCGGCAGCAGGCTGAGGCCCGCCTGGGTGGCGGCATACATCGATTCGGGGTAGGGATAGTCCACCCCGCCCTCGCCGCACAGCACCAGCGGGCCGGTGCCACCGGGCCGGGGGAAAAGCAGATCCAGCTTGTGCCGGCCCGCCATGCCCATCCAGGTCAGCCGGGGGAAGTTGGTCACACTGGCGCCATCGGCCCGGGCCAACAGGTCCAGGGCGTCGGCCCCGGCGTTGTCTTTGGCTTCCGTCAGGCTGACCAGGTTGCCCACCACCATCAATTGGCTGGTGGGCAGGTCGCCGGTGAAGTTGAACCGCTCATCGGCCCAGATCTCGGTACCCACCGGGTGATCCACCACCGCCAACCGGGCGCCATCGAGGTACATCACCTCGTCCATCGGTTCGGCCAGGCGCAGCACCAGCTTGCCCTTGCGGCGGCTCACCGATTCGGGCAGCCGCAGCACCTCCACAGGGCGGGCCGGGCGCACCGACCCGTCCGACCCTTGCTCGCCCAGGGCCCCCGGCCCCAGGCAATCGGTCACATACTCCCACTTGCCATCGGTGCCTTGCACAAACAGCACCGGGCAACTGGTCGGCTTGCGGTTCGTTTCCACCATCTGGACCAGGGTGTCCACCTGGGGATCCATCTCCGCCTGGGGCACGCCATCGGGCCAGCGCAGGCGGATCGCCTGAGCGAATTCGAGCGGACCCGTGCCAAGCCGGATGGGGCGACTTGATTGCCCCAGGCTTTGGCCGGTGCCCACTTCGTCCCACCCGCGGAAAGACCCCGCCAGGACTCCCACGCGGGTTCCCACCGATTCGGCGGTAGTGCGCAGGTAATCCCCGGTTTTCCTCAGGCCTGTGGGACGCACCACCACCATGTGGCGGGAAGGGAGGGCCAACCCGATCCGGGCCAAACCGCCCGTTTTCTTCAGGCCCAGAAGGTCGGTGCTCTCGTTGGTGGCTCCCAGGATGTTCACCAAGCCGTCCAAACCACCGCCCAATTCCACCAGGGTTCCCTCGCGGCAGGAGCCAGCCATGAATCGGGCGTTACCTTTCAAACCCAGGGAAATCATGTCGGGATCGCCATCCAGATTCAGATCCATGCGCAGGGCCTGGCGCCCGGCGGGAAGTTGCAAATCATTGGTTTTCCAGCCGCGCGGGCTCCATTGGGCGCGCATGGCATTGCCTTCGGATCTGAGAAGCAGCAGGTGCGCCGGTTCATACAGGTCACCCAGATGCGAGACGCAGGCGCGCCACTCGGCTGCCGGCAGCACCGGGTCACCCACGGGAAGCGTTTTGAAGCGCAACAGCCGGTCGTTCCTCACCCACACCGGCTTGCCAGCCTGCAGCGGCAGCAAGACCATGTCCAAATCGCTGTCCCCATCCACATCCGCCAGGGTCAGACCGGCCAGCGCGCCGGGCGGGTCCACGCCGGGCAGCGGTTTGGCCTCGAACTTCAGCCTCAGCGGTTCGGCGGGCTTGCCGGCGGCCGCCTCCACCGCGTCGGAAGTGTTCAGCCAGGCGGCCAGCGCTGTCTTGGGATCACCCTCCGCCCGGGTGGCGAAAATGTCCAGATCGCCATCCTGGTCGATATCGGCCAGCGCCAGGCCCGAGAATTTCCCGGGTTCCTCGCCCTTGCCCGGTGAGAGGGGGAGGGGGGCAAATTTGCCATTACCCAGATTCTTGTACGCTTTCAAACCGGTGGAGCCCGCCACCAGCAGCTCGGGCTTGCCGTCATTGTCGAGGTCGCCGGCGGCGGCGATCAAGCCGTCACCAATCGCCAGGCCGGCCTCCTCGGTGACATCCTTCCAGCCGGGGCCATCGGGGGTCAGCAGCAGGTCGCCGGGTTTGCCCTTTCGCATCACGGCGCCCGGCAGGAACAGGTCCTCCACGCCATTGGCCAGCCGGTCGAGAACGACCGAGCATCTGCCGCGACGGGCGATTTCCAGCGAATAGCCATCCTTTCCATCCGCAACCCGCCATTCCGTTCCGGCCGCCAGCGTGACGGGCACATCCGAGGCCGCCAGGGCCGGGACACCCGGCTGTGGGGCCACCGTGGGCAGCGGAACCGCCTCGGCGTGCGGGCCCATGTCGAAGTAGCGGACCTTGTACTCCCGTTCCCAGATGGCGTCCGCCAGCGCCCGTTGCTCGTCCAGCATGGTCTTGCGCGCGTCGGTGGCGGTCTTCGGGTGCATGGCCAGGGCGTAGCGGGCCGCGTTCAACGCCGGCTCCAGCTCGACGGCCTTCGTCAGCGCGTCGAACGCCTCATCCGGACGCAGGTCCAGTTCTGTCAGGCATTTGCCCACCTGGTACCAGGCGTGGGCGTCATCGGGAGAGGCCTTTGCGGTGGCCTCGAAATGGGGCAGGGCCCCCTCCACATCGTTGCGGTACTGCAGGATGATCGCCAGGCAGTAGTTCGCGTAGGGGTTGTCCGGCTGGTCGGCCAAAACCCCACGCAACAACTCCACCGCCTTGTCCAGTGTCTCGGGTTTGGCCTGGTTCAGAAGGGCAATGGCCAGGTTGATCCGGGTGGCCACATCCTTGGGCTTGATGGCCAGGGCTTGCTCATACTGGTGGGTGGCCGGCTCGTAGTTGAATTGCTCCAGGTAGGCTAGGCCGCGGTTCATGCGGTCGAGCCATTCAGGGCTTTCGGGGGTGGCCACCCGCCGGAATTTGAAAACAATCAGCAGGTCCAAAAGCACCAGCACCAACAGGAAGCTCAGCCACTTCCAGCCTTGTCCAGCCAGGAAAGAGCGCGGCTGGGAAGGGGACTTGCCACCGCCTCTAGGTGCTTTCAGGTCCGCCATGGGGCGACTCCAGGATCCATTCGCGGAATAACTGCGTTTTGGTTAAGATACCAGTCGGAGCCCCGGGTTTCTCCCTCCGGTCACGGCTCTTCCCGCGCACCAACCCATTGAAGAATCCCCGGGTTTCCAAAATGTTCGTTTCAGCCGCCCCGGCCCTGCTTTTTCTGACCACATTCCTTCCGGCCCAGCCTGCGGCAGCCAAGCCCAAACCGGCCCTCCCGCCCGACCAGGTGGCCCAAACCACCCGCTATCTGGCGGCTCTGGCCACGCCCATGGGTGGGTATGCCCCGCAGGCGGGCGGCAAGGCCTCGCTGCGGGCCACCCTGGGGGCGGTTCGAGGCCTGCGCCTTTTGGGCGTGCAACCTGCCGATCTGGCCGCCTGCCGGGATTTTGTGGTGGCTTGCCTCACCCCGGAGGGATTCGCCGACGCTCCCGACCAGCAGCCTGGCCAGGCCGCCCCGGCTCTCCAGGCCGTGGGAATCATGGCCCTGCACGATCTGGGCGCGGAAAAACTGCCCCAGGTGGCCTCGAAACTCCCCCAGCAGTTCACCCGCCTCGAAAACCTGGCGACCGATTTTGAATCGGTCCGGCTGGCCGCCGCCGCCTTTGAGGCGGCCAAACAACTTCCGGCCAAGAAAGACGCCTGGCAAGCCCTCATACAAAAGGCCCAGGCCGGCTCACCGGAAAATGCCCGGCTGGTGGGCGGTGCCACCGCCGCCCGACTGCGCCTGGGGGTTCAGCTCAAGCCGGCCGAGCGCGAGGAACTGTCCGCCCGTCTGCTGGCCGGCCAGGGCGAGGATGGCGGTTGGTCCAATGCCGCCCGGGAGCCCGGCGACCTGGATTCCTGCTACCGGGTGATGCGCGCCATCAAGATGTTGGGCGCCAAACCAGACGCCCAAAAACTGCGAGGCTTTGTCGCCTCCTGCCGCAACGCCGATGGCGGCTACGGCGTCGCCAAGGGCAAGCCTTCCTCGGTCTCCGCCACCTACCAGGCGCTCATCGTCTTGAGCTGGCTCGAATGACGGCCGATTCAACCCCCACTTCCGCAAATCTGGCGGTGCTCGCCCTGGGATCCAACCTGGGCGACCGAGCCTCCACCCTGGCGAGCGCACTGCGCGGGGTGGGCCAACTTCATGGCACCCGGGTGTTGCGTGTTTCCCCCTGGTACGAGACCGACCCGGTGGGTGGCCCCGCCGGCCAGCCAGCGTTCCTGAACGGGGCCGCCCTGGTCGAGACCAGTCTTTCGCCCGACGGATTATTGAAGGCACTTTTGGCCATCGAGCAGGCGCACGGCCGGGTGCGCACGGCACAGGATGGTCCGCGCACCCTGGACCTGGACCTGCTTTTCTTCAATGACCAGGTGTCGAACTCTTCGGACCTGACGCTACCGCATCCGCGGATGCATGACCGCCGTTTCGTGCTTGGCCCCCTGGCCCAGATCGTGCCCGGGTGGCGCCATCCGGTGCTGGGTGAGACGGTTTCGAGACTGTTGGCCAAACTGGACGGCATCGCACCCTTCGGCGCGGGCCCCTCGCGCGAATTGTCTGGCCAAACGGCGGTGGTGCTTGGCGCCAGCAAGGGGATTGGCCGGGCCATCGCCCAGGAGCTGGCCAGTGCCGGCGCCCGCGTGGTCTGCCATGGCCGTGACGCAACCCTTCTGGCCGAGACGGCCCGCCTGTGCCGGCTGTGGGATGTGGAGGCAACGCCTTTGGTGGCCGACCTGTTGCCGGAGCAGGCCGCCAAAGCCCTGGTGGACCAGGCCGAGGCGCTGGCCGGCCCCATCCAAATCTGGGTGCAAAACGCCGGCACCGACATCCTGACCGGACCGGGGCCGGGCTGGAGTTTCGAGGAAAAGCTGGCCCGGCTCTGGGCGGTGGATGCCCGTGGCACGCTGCTGGCATGCCGGGCCATGGCGGAGCGGATGCGCGCGCGGGGTTGCGGGTCGATCATCACCATGGGTTGGGACCAGGCGGAAACCGGCATGGAGGGGGACAGCGGCAAGCTGTTCGGCCTCATCAAGGGCGGCGTGATGTCGCTCACCAAGGCCCTGGCGCGGCACTACTCCCCGGCTGTACGTGTCAATTGCGTGGCGCCGGGTTGGGTGAAGACTTCCTGGGGCGAAAAGGCTCCCGATGGCTGGCAGCGGCGGGCCATCGCCGAGACGCCGCTGGGCCGCTGGGGAACCCCGGAGGACATCGCCCGGGCCGTCCGCTTTCTGGCGGGCCCGCGGGCGGAGTGGATCACCGGCCAGATCCTGAGGGTCAACGGCGGAGCGGTGCGGGGTTGAGCTGGGGAATGCCGGCCGCCCGGTGGTTCACCAGTCTTCCCAGATGTTCCCTATTTTCCGCTTGCCGGGAGCAAGGGAAATCCGGGGCCGGAGTCCCGGATGCCTGGGCACAGCCGATTCATTCCAAGGGTATTTGCACTCTGAAATATCTAGTCCTATTTCCAGGAAATGCGCCAGGCAACCCTTTTGCTCCGCGGAGGACCATTCATTTGCCGCCGTGAGAATGGAGATTGCGGCCATGCGGTGGGCCAGGCCGGGTGGTGCCTGAACAGGGGTGGCACCAAATGGGGACAGGCTGTCTGCCGTCAGGGTGACAGCCGTTGCCAGTTGGGCCAGTGACGGGTTCTCGTTGACCGGGGCCCGTTTCACCACCGCCAACCGGGCCGGCTCGCCCGGGTCCAACACCCAAAGCACCACCAGCTTGAGCGTGTCACCGGCCTGGTCATACCCGGCCAGGGTCAGTAGTTGCGATTGGCAGAGGGCGGCCCACCAGATGGCCTCGCGCGTGGACAGCCAACCGGCGATGACACGGATGGCCTGGTTGGGCTGTTCCAGCAGCAGGCTTGTCAGTGCCTTGACGCACTCCGCGCCCCCCACCAGCGCGGGAAGGTCGCGAGGGTCGCCCACCCTGCCGTAGGCCTGGGAGACCGGCGCGTTGGGGCCCAAGGTGGGGAGCAGGCTCATGGCTTTTCATTCCCTGGCGGATTCGCCAGGGCCGCAAGGCGCTGGGTGATCAGTTCACGGCGGGCCTGCAGTTCGGCGAACCGTCGCAGGCCGGACTGGATGCGCGCCTCCAATCCCTCCATTTCCACCATGGAATTGGGTTCAATGGCGGCCCGCTTGCGTTTCAACAGGTCCAGCAACTCGCCGATGGAGGTTTTGAATCCAGGGTCGGTGGATTTGGCCATGGCTGCATCCAAGTCGGCCTGGAGGCTGTCGAGGCAGGATTGGTACCGGGAAATGGACTGGCTGATTTTTTCCAAATGATTCATGGCTGGACGATCCCTCAGGATGGGGTGACCGGACTGGCGGGTGCGAGGAGGGTGGTGCCGGAGGCGGTGCCCGCCTGGATTCCGTCGGGGCCAACGATCAGGCGGGTTTTTCCTGAACACAGCGTGAGGGTGTCGCCCTCCAGAACCAGGCTCGGGCCCCCGCCACCCAGTGACAATTCCATCCGGTCGTCCAGCATCAGCAGGCGGCCGGGCGAGCGACGGTCGCCGAAGGCGATTTCCACCCCGTCGGGTCGCATGCGCAGCCGGGCGGTCTTGCCGGTGCCCGGCGTGGTGAGCAGGATGGTGCCCTGATCACCCGTGGAACGGAGGGAGACCTCGCCATGCCCATCCGGTCCGGTTGAGACCGTCAGGAAACCGGCGTCCGAGGCCAGGCGGATATTCTTCGCCCCCACATGGACGATGCCTCCTTCTCCCGCCGAACCCAGGGCGCTCAGGTCGAGGAAACCGTCGGAGGCGGTGATGAATACGCGGGTGGCGATGATCTCCTCCACCGTGCGGCTGAATTCCATGGGCATGTGATTTTTCTCCGCTCGTTCGTTCCCGCGTTCAGCAGGCCCGCAGCATCCTCAGGTTGTTTTGAACATTGGCCTCCACCTGGCCCGCCCGCTCCTCCAGAATCACCTCCAGTAGTCTGGCGCGGCTTGCGGATGATTGGGGGTGCTCGCTGGCTTCCAACTCCAGCGACCGCAATTCCCCCTCCACATGGTCGAGGGCCTCCTCAAGCATGCCGCACTGGGCGAACAGGTTCACGGTGGAAAACATCAGTGTTTCCACCGCTTGGTTGAGCTGGAAACTTTTTTCCGGCAACGATGCTGACTCCGCCGAGGGAGTGATTCCGGCCGATTGCAGGGCCTCCAAACCCACATGGGCCAGCGCCAGGCCCGCCAAGTGCCCCCAAAAACTGCCGCCATGCAGGGGTTTGTAATGGACCGATTGGTGCAGGGAGCCGTCGGTGTAACCGTCCCCGATATCTCCCTGGGGCCGGTCGACCGTGAAATCGGGGCTGAGCCGGTACAAGAAACGGGTGTTCTTGCCAAATGCCACCGGATGTTCCAAAGACTGGGAGCCGGCAGCCTGTTCAGCCAAGCCGTTTACCAGGCTTTTCAGGCCGGCGCCCACCCCTTCGGGAAACAGGGTCTGCGCCATCTCATTCCAGTTGGTCAGGATGTCACGGGCCAGGGGGCCGGGTTGGCGGGCTTCCATGGGTTTCTGGTGCTCCAGGTGGATGGAATATTAATTTTCTTCCGAAGGATTATTCGTTTCAGTCTGGCCTGATGGCCAGTTCTCCCAGATATTTCCGATCGCCTTGGTGCGGACGGTGGGTGTGTCTGGTTTGGGATGCAGCAGATCCAGAAGCTGGTGCTGCAGCACCGCGCCATCCTTCAGCACCGGCTTGGGTGACTGGTTGCCGTTTGCCCCGTGGCGGCGGGCCATTTCGGCCAGCCTTTGGGCCGC
>JAFMJU010000505.1 GCA_017853285.1 Gemmataceae bacterium | reverse complement strand
GCCGGTTTGTCGGCACCCCATGGGGAATCCTCCGCGGGAGCTTTGGCGACCATGGTGGCCTGATTGGGCGCTCGCTTGAAGAGGTCGGGCCGGGCGATGAGGAGGGTGGCGCCCACCAGCACGCCGGCGAAGGCCAAGGCGGCCAGGGTGACCACCACGGCGACAGGGAGCCAGCGTTCCGGCGGGATGGGGGGCGGGCCTTCCGAGGGAAGGGATGAAGGGGGTGACGCTGCTGTTTTTTCCAGCGTGGGGAGCGCGTGGGGCGCGGGGATGGTTTGCCCGGATGTTGGCAGCAGTGACAGATCCCGCCAGGTGACGCGGTCGGCGGACCAGTGGGTGCCGGGGCGCAATTCACCCCGGGTGATTTTGGCTCGCACCACCTCGATGGATACCGGGCCGACCACCTTGCCGCGGACATTGAGCCAGACCAACCCGTTGTTCGACATGGTAGCTCCTCGGGATCAGGGGTTGGCTGGCTGTTTTTGACCGGCGGCGCGGATGCGGGCCAGAGCGGCTGGAAGGTCGGCCGGGGCGGGCGGGTTCTCGCACAGCGCGTCGAGGCCGGGGAACAATTGGCGGACGGCGGGATCGCGGGTGGCATCGACCACCCGGGACAAGGCCTGGGTGCCCTGGGCCATTTTTTTGCGCTGCGCGTCGATGTCGTCCTGGCGGGCCTTGAGCACCGAGTCCCAGGCGGATCGAACCGATTTTTCCACCGCCTGGCGCCTGAGGTAGCGGGTGGCTGGATCAGGCTTCAGGTCTTCCACGCGTTCCACGGGGGAGATGGAGGCTTGCTCCCTTTGGGCCGCGGCGATGAGGGGTTCGGATTGGTCGGAACGGATCCATTCCATGCCAGCGGCGCGCTTGGCCTTGAGTGTGTCGAGCGTGGGGGGCGGATCGATGGGCTTGAGGCGGAGGATGGTTTCGGGAGGGATGCGCTGGCGGGCCAGGTGCTGGGCCTGCACGACGCCTTCGATGGCGATGTAGGGCCTGGTGGTGGTTTTCCAGAGAGCGGGATCGGCGGCGTTTTCGATCTGTGCTGGCTCGATAGCGTCGCCCTCCATGGCGGAGTATTCCGCCATGATTTTTTCGTGGCGGGCGCGGTTGGCATCGTGCCCGGCCAACAGGTAGGCGGCGCCGCCCGCCACCGGAACCGCGACGGGGACAAAGCCTTGCGCGAGGCCGACGGTGATGGCCACCCATTTGTCCCACTGCCGGATGAAGAAACCGGGGCGTATTTCGGGCGCTGGAATGTTGATGGCGGCCGGAACCGACTCGGTGGGAGGGATCGGGTTTTCCAGACTGCGGGGTAGTGGTTGGGGCGCTGGGTCGGGGATGCCCAGGTGCTGGCGCAGGGGGTGCCAGGTGGAGCCCATGTCCACGGAGGCGGGCATCTCCTCGTGGAAACGGCCGGAGGAGAGGCCCTGGTCAACCTCGGCGCGGGAAACGGGGCCCACCACGCCATCGGCCCTGCGGATATGAAAACGGAGTTCACGGACCCATTCCGGGTTGAAATCGGTCATGGTTTCGCCTCCCCGGGATTGGGAGGAACCGGGTCCCCGGGCAGGGGAGATCCGGCATCCAGCCAGCGGACCAGCCAGCGCGCCCTGGGTTCACACGAGAAGAGCAGGTCCACCAGTTCGACCCGTTTTTTTTGCGGCAAATCGCTGGCGCGGACGGTGGTGAGCAGTTTGGTGTCGCCATCGACTGCGCGGGCAAACTCGGCCACCTGGCGGAAGGCGGGGTCGTCTTTGTACCGTGAAACCAGGGCGCGGTCGCCAGCGCGGTGGGCGCCTTCGATTGCCGCCAGAAGCTCGGCGCGGTTTTTGATCTGATTTTCCAGGCTGGCGTCCTCCGCCCCGCCCAGTTTGCGCAGGGTGGCGGTGGCCTTGGCGGCTTTCTCAAGGGCGGCCTTGCGGCTTTGCAGTTCGGCCTGGGCCAAGTTTACGACGGCATCCAGATCGCCCGTGTCGTCGTAAACCGCCTGGAGCGCCTTGGCGAAACCGGGCAGCAGGTTTTGGAAAGGCTTTTCCTTCAGAAGCAGGCCCAGCGCCTGCTCACGCTGGCGGGCGGTGCCTTCCAGATTTTTCAGGTCTTCCAATTGCTTTTTCAGGACGGTGGACTGGTCGCCGGCTTCGGCCGCCTCGCGGGCCCTGGCGGGCAGATCGGCCGCGACCGCCGCCGGAGCCAGCGTGAACCTGGCGGGTGGTGATTGCGCCGGGTTGGCCCAGGCCTTGGCCTCGGCGGGGCCGATTTGATCTTTTTTGGGCTGTAGGCCCTCCAGGTACTGGATGAAGCCATCCATGCCGATGAGTTGCTGTTGTTGTTTGGCCAGCGTGATGTCGGCCTCGGCCTGGATGGCGAGGCGGAGCTTGTCGCGGGGCACGCCGCGGTCGAGTTGATCCTTCACCGCCAGTGCATCGTCGCGGTGGACGAGGGCTTTGCCGGAGGCCTTGGCTTTTTCAGCATCGATCCCGGTTCCACGGTCCGCCAGTTGGATCTTGCCGATGAGGCCGGCGACGGCCTTTTTGGCATCGATTTCCTCACGACCCCACTGGTGGCGCTGGGCGGAATGGTGGCTGGCCAACCAGATCAAGCCGCCCGTGCCCAGCGTCAATCCGGCGAGCGCGCCCATGACACGACCTGGCCAGCGGCTGGGCAGCCGGCGGCGCGGGCGGATTGGGGCGGGAACTGCCGCTGACATGGTTTGGTCAGTCCTTCCGGTTTTCCTTCAGCCAGTTTTCAAGGTTGTGCTCGCCCAGTTCGCCCAGGCGTTTGTACGTCTTTCGGGTGAGCTGGACGAGCTTTTCGCGGTCTTCGGGTGGAATGTTGGCGATCTTGGGGATGGCCTTGTCGAGCACCTGGAGGTGCTCGCGGGCCAGGCGGATGTCATCGTGCAGCAACCAGACGGGCTGCTGGGGGACCACCTCGTCCACGAATAATTCGAGCGCACG
>JAFMJU010000504.1 GCA_017853285.1 Gemmataceae bacterium | reverse complement strand
CAAACCGGAAAAGCCCCCGGGGAATTCTCCCCGGGGGCTTTTATACATTGATATACTTGCATCTGCGGAATCTGTGTGTGATGCCTGTATCAATTGCACCAGCCCCTTAAAACGAATTACCCAACTGTTAGCCCAAGAAACCTTTTTCGGATTTGCCGGGTTGTTAAGTGTGGATGAATGGCGATATTGCGTCGCTTGAGAAAAATTTCCCGGCAAGTGTCTACCCATGAGTGAATTGGACGAGGCAATTCGCGAATTCCTTATGGAGGGGCAGGAAAGCCTCGTCCAATTGGAAAAGCTATTTCTGGAGGCGGAGTCTGGAGAGCCCACCCCTGAAAGCCTGACCGCAGCTTTTCGTTTGTTGCACAGCCTCAAAGGCGCGGCGGGTTTCCTTAATTTTCCCACTCTGGAAAGCATCACTCACGCCGCGGAATCATTACTGGCCAAACTTCGCTCGGGCGAGTTGACCTTCGGTCCAGGAATTGGCGATTTGTTATTGAGGGTTATCGACACCCTGAGAGAGATATTCAGGGCCATTGCCGACGGGAACGGGGATAATCCCAAACCACTTGAAACCGGGGAGCTGGCCCGCCTTCTTGCCAACCCTTTGGCGGTGGCAACCAACAATTCTGGTCCAGCGGCGGTTCCCGCAAGGCCGGTGGTTCCGCCGCAAACCCAAATTTCCGCCCAGCATTCGTTCCTTTCTCAACAATCCCTGCAAGGCAATGACTCCGTGGTGCTGGGGCGGTCCGGTCCCGCCAAAAACGAAAAAGAAAATTCAGTCCGCATCGATCTCGAATTGGTTGACCGGCTGATGACTCTGGCAGGCGAGATGGTGCTTGCCCGAAACCGCATCATCCAGCAGGTCGGCCAGTTCAACCATCCGGCGCTCTCGGCCGCCTCGCGGCAGCTCAACCAGGTCACAACCGAGCTGCAGGAGGCTGTGATGAAGATGCGGATGTACCCCATCTCCAATCTGTGGTCTCGCCTGCCCCGCGTTGTCCGCGACCTGGCCCAGCAGGTCGGGAAGAAATGCCGGCTGGAAATGGAGGGAGGTTCCACCGAGCTGGACAAAAACCTGATCGAGGTGATCAAGGATCCCCTGACGCACCTGGTGCGGAACGCGGTGGATCATGGAATCGAGGGGCCGGGCGAAAGGCTGAAAGCAGGGAAGTCGCCGGAGGGCCTATTGACCCTAAGGGCACGACATGAATCCGGCCAAGTGATCATCGAGCTGCAGGATGATGGAAAGGGGATGGACCCGCAGTCCATCCGCGCCAAAGCCGTGGAGCGTGGCATCGCCACCCGGGACACGGTTGACAGGCAATCGGACCAAGATGTCCTCTCCTATGTGTTCCTTCCCGGTTTTTCAACGGCCAGGGCTGTGACCCAGGTGTCCGGCCGGGGCATCGGGATGGATGTTGTGAAAACCAACATCGAAAACCTGGGTGGTTCCATCGACCTGGATACCATTCCCGGGAAAGGGACAACGGTGAGGCTGAGGATCCCGCTGACCCTGGCGATTGTCAACGCCTTGGTGGTTGTATCCGGTCAGTCCCACCTGGCCTTGCCCCAGTCCGGAATTGTGGAATTGCTGCGCCTCCAGGGTGAAAGGCTGGGCGCCCTGGTAGAGGAATCGGCGGGCACGCGAGTCCTGCGTTTCCGGGGCAGGTTGCTACCACTTCTGGTGCTTTCGGATATCCTCGGGGAAAAAACGGGCCTGATGGCCGGCGGCGAGGAGCAGGCGCTTTCCGTCGTGGTGCTACGGGGGGAGGATCGCATTTTCGCCCTCGCGGTGGACCGCATCCTCGACGCCCAGGAGATAGTTGTAAAGCCCCTGCCGGTCCCGTTGCGCCATCTGGCGATTTACGGTGGAGCGACCCTACTTGGGGACGGCAGGATCGCTTTGATCATAGATATTCCCGGTCTTGCCGACGCTGGCGGGGTGGCGGTCGCTGGCGGAGGGGTAGTCGAGTTTCCCGAAGCCCACGTGTCGACCGAGCAAGTGCGGCCGCTCCTCCTGGTGGAACTTACACCCGGGCGCCTGCATGGGTTTCTATTGGACATGGTGGAGCGACTGGAAGAGTTTGAAACCTCCAGAATTGAAACGACAGCCCGGGGTCCCACCGTGCCCTATCGGGGCGGATTGCTTCCCCTTGTGGAGCTTTCCGGATTGCCCGGGTGGGAACCCGCGGCGCGGGAAAGGAAAATCCAGCCGGTGGTGGTTCATCGCCTCAAGGGCGGACTGGGAGGCCTCATGGTCAACCAGATCCTGAACACTGTCGAGGAGCCCTGGACCCTTGTCGAGGGAGGAGCCTCACCGGGTGTGACAGCGACCGCCCTGGTCAGGGGCAGGACCGTGGAAATCATCGACCCGGCGTTCTGGTGTGACCGGGGGAAGCCCAATGGTTGAAAAGGCGACCAACCCAAGACACAGCGACGACCGGGCCTTTGGTGTCTGCGTCTTCCGGCTCGCGGGTTTGAGGCTAGGCCTGGATGTCCGGAATGTCCAGGAGGTGTTGAAACCACTGGCCATCACCCCGGTTCCCCTGGCCCCTGAAACCATGGACGGCCTGGTGAACCTTCGCGGCCAGATCGTATTGGCGTTCAACCTGCGCCAGAGACTGGACCTTGATACCAAGGAAGCGGCGAGCCCCCTGCAAGTGGTTTGCCTGCACCAGGGAGAGCCGGTCAGTTTCCTGGTGGATGCCCTCGAGGAGGTGCAGGAGATCCAGGCCGGCAGCTTGCGACCGATCCCGTCCAACCTTCCCCGGCGCCTAAGGGAAGCCCTTATCGGGGTACTGGACGGTGATGGCGGTCTCCTGCTGATACTGGATCCGGCAAGGGTTTTGGGATGGGTCGCGGGTGAACCTGATAATCCCGGAGCAAAAGGCTGACGGGCCAATCGACCTATAGGGAAGGGTGAAAACCATGCAAGGCAATTTCTGGCTGGATTGGTTCGCTGGCAGGC
>JAFMJU010000045.1 GCA_017853285.1 Gemmataceae bacterium | reverse complement strand
CGCCCGGGGCTGCTCCCCCGGCAGATGGTTGGCGCCCCCGAGGGATTCCTCCCCAGCACACCGCTGCCCGCAGCCGTCCATGAGGAGGCCGCCCGCCGGTTGTGTGACTACCTGGCGCTTTCAGGCGACTACACCTACTCGCTCGACAGGAGGCGTGAGGACAAGTCGATCGACCCGGCTGTCGATTTTCTCCGCAATGTGCGGGAGGGTCACTGTGAACGTTTCGCCTCGGGTTTGGCGCTTACCCTGCGCAGCCTCGGAATCCCGGCCCGGGTGGTGAAAGGTTTCCGCGGCATTGAGCCCAAGGAGGATGGGGTTTATATCGTCCGCAATTACCACGCGCACAGTTGGGTGGAGGTGCTCGTGCCCAGGAAGGATCCCGGGCTGGCCCCGGGTAATCCCCGGGGGATGGCGTACGAATGGCTGGTCCTTGACCCCACACCACCAACGGCGGACCCCGAGTTGCTGGCCCAGGGAGCAGGGGTGGCGGCCGCGGCCCGCTGGGTGGGCTTGTTGCCGCTGATGGAATGGATCGAGCAGCATTTCCAGGCCAGCCTGGTCGGCACGCTGTACGGATTTCCCCTGCTCCTGTGGCTGGTGCTGGGGGTATTGGTGGTGGCCATCGCCACCGGCGGCATCCTTTGGGGGCGCTGGTCCCGTTGGCTTAGGGCCAACCAGGTTTGGCCCCAATGGCTTGGCATTGCCAAACGGCTGGGAATAAAGCCTGCGCCTGGAAACACCCCCCGGGAAATCGCCGCCTTGGCGGCGGCCAAATTCCCGGAAGGAAACCCGTCCCTGCGTGAATCGATGCTGAGATCGGCGGAGTTCTTCTACCGCCTGCGCTTTGGTGGCATGGAGCCCACCTCGCCCGAGTGCCTCGAGGAGGCTGATCGCCTGCTGGAACAGGCCCGGCGAGCCCGCGCGGTCTGTTGATTTTCGGGCTGGTTTCAGCCGCGCAGTCCGGTCAGGGGCCCTTCCTTGCAGAAGTTCGGGTTTCCGAACGATTTCACCTCGTCACCAAACCCATGCGCCAGCGCCATCAGCAGGCGGTTGTGCGGCACCTTCTTGTACTTGAGGGCCCGGCCCATCTTGAAATCAAGGCCGCCGCCCATCAGCACAAACGGGATGTCGTCCAGGGTGTGGCTGCTGCCCTTGCCCAGTTCGTTGGTCCATACCAACAGCGTGTTGTCCAGGAGCGATCCTGATCCGCCCGGTTCCGGGGTCTCCTTCAACCGCTTCAGCAGGTAGGCGATTTCGCCTGCGAACCAGTTGTTGATCTTCACCAGCTTGGCCATCGCGGCGGTGTTGCTGTCCGGCTCGTGCGAGAGCTCATGGTGACCCTCGGTGACCCCCAGCCAGCGCATCCGCGCCATGCCCACGCTGTTGGTGTACTGGAAGGAGAAAACCCGCGAGAAATCCGCCAGCATGCTGGCCACCAGCAGGTCCATCTGCATGCGGGAGAGTTTGGGCATCTGGTCGTTGTCCGCGCGCACTCCCGGCTCGAGTTGCGGCACCGGGTGCCCCGCCTTGCGGCCCTCGCTCTCGGCCTGCTCCTTGATTTCCCGTTCCATTTCCCGCACCAGTTCGGCGTGCTCCTGCAACAGCCGGCGGTCCTCGGTCCCCAGTTTGCCGGTCAGGGTTTTCAGGTCGCCCGCCACCCCGTCCAGCACGCTGGCCACCGCGGCTCGATCCTTGGCTTGGCCGTACAGTTTCTTGAACATCTGGTAGGGATTGTCGACCGGGGCCACCGGCTTGTTGCCACCGGTGTAGACCATGCGGGTCCAGGTGTCGGCCCGCTCTGGAACCATCACCCCGAACTCCAGCGATCCAAACCGGGTCCGGGTGGCGGCATCCTTCTGCAGGTGGTTGCGGATTTCCTGGTCGATGGAATGCCCCTTGGCCCAGCCCGCGGGGGTGTCGGATCCACCCTGGATGTTCCCCGGGAAAAGCTCCACGCCGGTCAGCAGGCAGCCCATGCCGCGCATGTGGGCGTCGCCGTCGCCACGCACCTTGTCGCAGACGCCGTGCAGCGTTAGCAGTTGGTCCTTGAAGGGTGTCAGGGGCTCCAGGCAAGCCTTCAGTTTTTCCAGCGGCCCCTCGCTGTCCGGCCAGAAATCCTTCGGCACCACCCCGTTGGGGGTGAAGATCACCACCAGCCGCCGCTTGCGCGCGCCGGCAGCCACGGGATTCATGGCCCTGGCCATCCCGGGCAGGTTCGTGATGAAGGGAAGGGCGGCGGCGCTGACGCCAAGCCGGGTCATCAGGTCCCGGCGGGTGAACAGGTTGTGATTGGCGGTCATCGGGGTTTCCTCGTTTCCGGGGTGTTTTGGGCCGCCACCTGGCGGGGCGGGTTCGCGGTCTGTGTGGCGATTTCAACGGCCAGTTTGCGGATGTCGAACTGGTTGGATTGGAAGCTCGAGCGCAACGCGTCCGGCACCGACTTGCCGTAGGCGCGCTCCGGTTGCTGGGCGAGATGATGGAACAGGTGCTGGATGAAGGCGTCGTGGGCCTCGGGGCTTTCCGCCAGAAATTTTCCCAGTTCCGCGGGACCCGAGAAGCGGAGGGTCCGGCCATCCCGAGCCAGATACTCCCCGGCGGTCAACACCGGCTTGTTACGGTCGGTTGTCCTCGGTTTTCCCACCGCGTCAAAGCCCTCCAGGGCGAAACCCAGCGGATTGACGATGCTGTGGCAGGTGGAGCATGCCACCGGTTGCGTTTGCAGAATCACCCGTTCCCGCGTGCTGAGTGAGGGGTGCAAGTCGGGTGCCAGCGGGGCAACCGCCTCGGGCGGGCGCATGGCCACCCCCAGCAGCGACTTGGCGATGAATACCCCCCGGTGGATGGGCGAGGTCTCCTCGTTGTAGGCCAAGGTGGCCAGCATGTAGGGATGGGTCAGGATGCCGGCCCTGCTTGCCGGTGCGAGAATCGCCGGGTGAAACCCCGGGGGGGTGGGCAGGTCGGCGCCGTAAAACGCCGCCATGCGCTCATCCACCAGAATCTGGTTCATTGTGAGAAGTCGGCGGAAATCCGGATTGGGGCCCAGCACCACCTGACGCACCTGGAGTTCCAGCGATTGCCGTAGGCTGTCCGCCAGGGCCGCGTCAAAGCCCGGGAATCGAGAGGTGTTTTTGGTAAGGTCCGATGCCTGGTCCAGACGCAGCCAATGACGGAAGAAGCCCATCAGTTTCGCCTGACCCCGCGGGTCGGCGATCATCCGTTCCGCCTGCTTTCGGATTTGTTCCTGGGTTCCCAGCCGGTTTTCCGCGGCAGCTTTCGAGAGCTCCAGGTCGGGAACCGAATCCCACAGGGTCCAGGCAAGCCGCTCGGCGACCGCCCTGGGCCCCTCTTGGTTCCCCACGCACTGGTACAGGAAAGCCGGGGATTGCAAGGTGGCCAACACCAGCCGCTGGATGCCCGCATCCGGTTCGGATTGAGAGGCAAAAACTGTTTCCAGCAGAAACTTTTCCTCGGCGGCTTCCAGGGGCCGCCTCCAGGCCCGCTCGGCGAAGGTTTTGCCGAACTGGCGCAACTTGGCTTTGCGGTCGGCGGCATCCGCCTTGGTGCCCGCCAGTTCATCCGCCCGCTCCCTCACCCAGGCCGAGGCATCCACCGAGGCCTGCACCACAGCCTGGTACCAAGCCTTGCTGATGCTCGAGCCGCGCTCCCAGCCCAGGCTGCGGTCGTCGGGAGGGAACGGCGTGGAAAGGACCAGTTGCTCCGGGGACCCGTTGGTGGCCAGACAATGGTCTGGAACCAATTGCCTCGAGCCCTTGGGCGGAATCCATTCCAGGTGCAGCATCGCAGGGGCGGCCGGCTTGGCTTTCTGGTCCTTTTTGTTGGAATCGTCAACGCCTTGCTTGGCTTTGCTCATTTCCAGACGGATGGGGTAGATCCGTCCACCCACCAGAAAAACGGTTCCCTTGTACTCGGTGTCGGCGCCGGATTTAACCCAGGCGTCGACCACGGGTATTTTGGTGTCGTTGACAAAAAGCCGCGTGGCGTGCTCGGTTCGCACGATGAACTGGTATTCGCCGGTCACCGGCGGACGGAGCGAGCCCCGATGCCGCACGGCAAACTGCTTGGCGTCAATTCCCTGGGCAGGGGGTTCCGTGCCCCAGTCGAAATCCACCACCGGGTCCACCCGCTCCACCACCAGGTCTTCCTTGCGGTAGTTGCGGCTTTTGAAATAGTCGCCCTTCAGGCCGCGCTCGGAACTCCACCCGGGGTTTCCCCGAAAGCTGGCGATAATGTCGGCCACCGCGTTCCTGAACTGCGGCACCGTGAGCCGCACCACCGATATCCGGGCCGGCGCGTTCCGTTCCTTGGCGGTCTGGGAATAAAAACGGTCATACACATGGGCCGCAACGGCCTGGGCTTCTTCCGGAGCCAGCGAACCGGGCTGCCCCTCGGGCATGGTTTCCTGGATCAGTTTGGTGAGCTGGGCAAGCGAGCGCTCACCTCCCAGCGGTTTGCTGTGGCGTTTTGTCCCTTCACCTTGCTTCCCATGGCAACTGGCGCATTGTTTGGCGTACAAAGCCTCGCCAGCCACACTGGATTCCTGCGAACGCAAACCCGAGGCAGCCCAAATCAGGACGGCAATCGGGAACAACCAGGCAACTCGATTGGTGGGCATGGTTGCGCGGTCCGAAAACCAGGGTGGGCTTTGTTGAGAGCGGATATCGGAAAAATAAGCCGCTGGTGTTTTGCCCATTTTACCAAGCGGATTTTTTCCGTGCCAAGATAAAACCAAGGGGTTTGGTGCCGCCCAACCCCCTTGACTGGGATATCCTCCAACCGTGGGACTTAAGCGGGAGTACACTCCGCCTGTGTTGGAATACCAAGGATTGGAAACGGTGGTCTCTGGCGGGCAGACCGGTGCGGATCGTGCCGGGTTGCTTGCCGCCGAGGCGCTTGGCATCCCGACCGGGGGCTGGATGCCTCGGGGGTACTTGGCTTCCGATGGCAAACATCCAGACTTTGCCATGCGGTTCCGCCTGAAGGAACATCCCAGCCCGCTCTATCCGCCCCGTACCCGGGACAACATCCGGCTGGCTTGCGCGACATTGTGCCTCGAGGCGGTGGTAGAGTCCCGCGGGGTTACCCTCACCCGGGAGTTGGCCCGCAAGGCGAACAAGCCGCTATTGCGGGTTCCATTCGCTCCAGATCCATCGGGGGTCCTGCGCCCGCAAGCTGACCCGGTGTCGGTGAGCGATTGGATCACGGCCCAACGGGTTCGGGTTCTGAACATCGCGGGGAACGAGGAAACCAAAGCCCCTGGTTTGCAACAGGCAGCCTTGGCTTTCCTGATGGATGTCCTGCGTCCCTTGGCACAGCGTTAGAGCCTCCCGATTATTCCTGGGGCTCCAGCCTGCCGGTCGCCGAGGCTGCAAGCGCGGGAACCTGCCCCTTGGAATGCCTTGCTGGCGGCATCAATTGCTCGGCGGCAAGCGTGTCATCTTCCGTCAGCAGGCTCATGAACCCCTTGCGCAGTTTCTCGCAACGGGTATTGGCCAGGTCGCGCTCATGTTCCAGTTTCGCCACTTGCTGGCGAAGGCTGTCCCGCTCCCGGGTGACGGAGGTCAATTGCGCCACCTGATCCTCCAGGACGGTGATGCGCTCGCGGGCCTGGTCGCGCGCCTCTGCCACCACCTGGAAATCCGCCACCAATTGCTCAATCCGTGATTCCATGGCGCGAATCCGTTCGGCCTGCCCGGGGGATGGACCGCGGGAGCATCCCCACAATCCGCCCAAAACAAGCAACGCAACCCAGACCGACAACTGCCAGCCTTGCAAAAGAGCTTTAGTCCCTGTGGCCATGAGTGATTCTCCTGCAACCCAAGTGGGCAACCCAGGTGTGAGGGAGTTATCGTCGGCAGACCTTAGCCCGCCTTCCTCATCTATGGCAATTGCTGGAAATGGTTAGACCGCCCCGCATTCCCATCTCACGCGATGGTAAAAAACGGCAAATTTGGCATATTCAGACCTGTGGCCCCTTCGGTTTATTGCCCGTTTCTGCGTTGACGAGGGAAACCCAGGCCCGGGCGTCATCGATCCATCTGCGGTATGTTCCCGCATCCGGTGGGCGCGGTTGGAAGCGGAATTCTTCCATGGCTTTCATTAGCCGTAACAATGTTTGGGGTTCGTGCAGCCCTGCCTCTTCCCACCGCGCCGCCATTTCGGTGGGAGTGGTGCCGGGATGTATCTCAATCTTTTCAGCCAGGAATAGGTGCCAACTGCGCCGCAAGGAGGTCCACCAGGACGGGGTGGCATCCGGTCGCTCCAAAAGCCGCCCCAAGTCCGCGGGCTTGCGAAATGATAACCATGCCGTGCAAAAAACTGCCGAAATAATAATCACGCTGGCGACCAGGATGGTGGTGGGCGTGATTTGCGGTTGCCTGATTTCACCCTCGGGCTGCTCTTCCATTCCTGTGAAACTGGCGTGCAATGCCAGGGGATCCGCCCAGGAATGCTCACGCCATTTGGAATCACTTCCCTGCCAGCGGATGGTGGGCACTGGAATATCCAGCGGGCCCTCTGTTTTCTGAACGATGCGCCATCTGGGTCGGCTCGCGTTGGAGGAAAGGGGCGACACCTCAAACCCGTCGGCGCTGGATAGCCGCAATTCCACAGGGCTATCCCCGGGGGGGCGACCCCCAGGCCCCTCAATCCAAACCTCGTACTCGATGACAGGTGGGTGCGATTGGGTCTCCAGGGTAACCCGAAGGTGGGGGGTGATTCCATTTTGCCCGGCACCGGCGGCTTCAACCGCCAGCGGGCGTTGTCCAAACAGCAGGCACAGGAAAAGGAACATCACTCCGCCCCAACCAGCGGATGGCCATGAATCCAGGTGCCTCGTGACAATTGGTCCCGCTCAAGCCGCTCCAAAGCCAGCCGAGTGATCGGTTGCCCGCAATCCTGCATGGCCGAAATGCATCGCTGCCTGTGAGCGGCATACTGTTGCCCAAGGCGGATCCATGCCGGGCCATCCAGGGGGCTACCCTGCAAATCACCTGCGGTCGTTTCCCAGGGCAGCGAACGCATGGCTGGGCTTGGCAAGGGACTTTCCAACAACACCAACCAGACCGGGTGTTTGCGGGCCAGTTGGGTCAAGGCGGCCGGCAAATGAGGATTCAGCCCATCCGTGAAAACCACATAGGCGGCCACCTGCCGCAATCGGCCGGGCAATTGATTCAAAAAACCATAGGCGGGCGGCGAAGGGTTCCGGGGAGTCTCGGCGCTTTCCAGCAACCTGAGGCAGGCGGCTGCCGAACCGGTTCGAGGCGGCGTCAGGGTGTGCCTGTTTTCTTTCAGCAGGCACACGCCCGCCGGGTCGCCCAGCCTGGTGGCGGTGGTGACCAAGGCCTTTGCCAATTCGGTGGCGACACGGGCGGCCGATCCGAAAGGGGCCTCCAAATGCATGCCTGGTGACCGGTCCATCACCAGCAGGATTGGCAATCGCCAGGCGGGCAGATCGACCCGCACCATGAGGCGATTCATCCGCGCGGTCGCCCTGGCGACCAAACGCCGGTGGGAGTCTCCCGGCTGAAGGGGCCGGATCCCTGCCAGATCCAAACCCTCCCAGTCACCCGGGACGGCCCGCGGGTGTGCGCCGATGAGCAGGGGCAATCGGCCCCGTTTGTTTTTAAGCCACCGGTCCGTGAAGGAACGCCACAAGGGGGCCGGCAAACGCGCGGCCCAGCCTTCCCGAATCGGCTCATGGCGGTTGTTCATGGCACCAGCGTCAGGGGAGAGGGCTGTCTTCCCGCAACTCCTTTTCCGCCTGGACAGTCAGGAAAAGCCCGTGCGGGTGGTTGCCGTTGTTGATTTTTACCAGAATCTCGTTGGGGCCTTTTTTCAACTGGATGCCGGGGCGGAACATGCCGGGGCTGGCCGCGTTGTGGCCCCGGTCCTCGTGCACTTGCTTGCCGTTCACCCACACCCGGCTGCAATCGTCGGCGCCAAGCACCAGGGTTCCCGGTTGGTCTTCCGGGCTGTTCACCCGGGCCACCAGGTAGGAGACGGACTCAATCCCCTTTTCCCCGTACCACGCTTGCAGGTCGATGTACCCGCCTTGCCCCGGCGTGATGTTTTTCCAGGCCACCATCCCGTGTTTGCCCGGATAGGTGGCTGAAAAGTCCCGTGATTTTTCGGGAGGGTACGCTCGGTCAAAACCGGCGTCACCCATTCCATTGTCGAACGGGCCGATGATTTTCAACCGGGTGGGCGTGAGCGAGGCCGTTCGCAGGGTGGTGAGGTATTCCACCAGGTCCACCAGTTCCTCTTCGGTCAGGTGGGCGACCAGGTTCGCCGGCATGATCGATTCAAGCGATTTGCCCCGCTCCTCGATCTCACCCTTGGGGATCCGGAAATCCTTGCCGTTGGCGTCCCGGAGCGTGACAGCCTCCGCGGTTTCCTCGGCAAGCAATCCCGAGATCGTCTGTCCCTTGGTGGTGGTGATCACCTGGGTGATGTATTGGTCGGCGATGGCCTTGCTGGGTGCCAGGATCGAATCGTACAGGTTCTCCCGGCTGGCCTTGAGGCCGATCAATGACAGGTCCGGCCCGATCCGCCCGCCCTGCGCGCCAACCATATGGCAACGGGCGCATTGCAGATCGCTTTTAAGGCTGGTTTCCCAAAGTCGCTGCCCTTTGCTGGCGCTTCCCTTCCGCTTGGCCAGTTCGGTCGAGGCCGGAAGTTTTTTGGGATCAAGCTTGCCCGGGGCCGGGAATAATGCGGTCCCTTCCCGGCGCACATCGGCAAAGGAACTGTTGCGGATGATCCGTCCCACCTGGGGGACAACGGACCCGGGCAGTTTGCCGGCCTTCTGCTGGCTGATGAGGTAACGCCCTCCCGCCAGGGTCCCGGCCAGGGTTTCCGCCGCGGTCGATTGGCGGTCGGCCCGTGGGCTTTCCACAAAGCCCTTCAGGGCTTCCAGGGCTCGCTTGGCCAAGGGTGGCTGGGTGTCCCCGGGCAGGAACTCCCCGAGGGTGCGGATGGCCAACAGATCCACGCCATCCGTTTCAGCCAATTGGAGCAGGCTATCGAATGCCTCGGGGGAACCCACCCGACCCAGGGCCCGGATGGCCGCCTCGCGCACCGGCACCGGTTGGGTGCCCGAGGCGGCAAGTTCCCGGGCCAAACTGAGCCTGCCCTGCAAGCGCGCCGCGGCAATCACCTCCAGAGCCTCAGCTTGCCGACCCGATTGGGCCAGGGCATCCACGGTGGCCGGCAACGAGGAATCCGCGCGGAGCGGATCATCCGCCTTCCGCAACCGCGCCGAGATTTTTTCCAGCGCCAGCTTGCGCAGGGCTTCCGGGGCGTTGGATACAAGCAGGTTCAGCGTTGCCTTTCCGGCCTCCAGGCTGGGATCCGAGGCCAGCACACCCGCCAGACGGCTGCGTTGGTCCTCATTCAGATCTGGATTGGCCAGGGCCTTGGTGAGCCTGTCGGGCAATCCCTGGGGCCGCAATTCCAGAGCCAGCGCTTCGGTCCGCGGGTTCCATTCCGGGAAGACTTGGAAAAAGTTGGCCAGCAGTTTGTCTTTTCCCATCGGGGCCTGTTCGGCTGCGATGGCCAATGCCTTGACCAGGAACAGATCGTCAGGTCGCGCCGATCGGGCGACCGCGTAAAAGGCGTCGCCAAACTCGCTGGCTGGCCGGTCTGTCAGGTTCAACAATTCCTCCCGTTTCACCTGTGTGGAGGAGCCGAGTGACATGGGGGCAAGGGTGATTCCATGGCCATGGAGCCAGTGCCGTATCCGTTCCGCCTGGCTGGCCAGTCTGGGATCTTCCAGTCCGTTCAGGCTGGCCACCAAGCCGATATCCGATTGGGGCGCGCGCAGTTGGCAGTCTGCCAAAAGCCAGCGAGCCCGCGCGGCCACCCAAGCCGGATTGGCGACTGAGTCGGCCAGCGGACGCAGGAGTTTCGCCGCCTCCTCGGGCTGCAGTTGGCGCAAGGCGTCGATCGCCATCCACCGGACCGATTTGGCTGGGGAGCGCAACGCGGCCTGGATGCCCTCGCCGTTTGAAACATCCACCGCCGGTGCGGAGTACTTGCTGCCGGGAACGGCCAGCCGGAAGATGCGCCCCCGTTTGATGTCGCCCATGCCGTGCCCGCCCACACCCGGGTCATACCAGTCCGCGACCAGCACCGATCCATCGGGGGCCACCTGCACATCGCTGGGTCGGAACCAGGTGTCGCTGGATTGGATGATGTCCTCCCGGTCCACCTCGTAACCGGCACCGTTGGGTTTCAGGCGGTACAGGCGGATATGCCGGGGACCGGCATCCGCGTGCAGCAACTGCCCGCGGAATTTTTCCGGCAGCAGGTTCCCCTCATAAACAGCCATCCCGGTAGGGCTGCCAAATCCCGTGCGCAAAATTTTGGGCACGATGCCGGGCATTTCCTCATGCCAGTGGGTTTGGCCAGGGCCGCGGGGGTGGTAGCCATAATTGCCACCGCGCAGCACCAGGCAGATGCGGGTCTGCATGTTGCCGTCATCATCGTTGTCCGAAATGAAAAGCTCGCCAAAGCTGTCCATGGCCGGCATGTAGTTGTTGCGGAAATTGTGCGCCAGCAATTCCAGGTTCCGCCCGTCCATGTCGCAGCGCCAGATCGTTCCCGCCCGGCAATCGGTGCCGTTGCTGTTGAAGGACTTGCCCTTGCCATCGCTGGATTTCAGGTTGCGAACCCCCGCGTCCCCCACGCTGAAGTAAAGGCGCCCCTCCGGCCCGATGAAGATGCCATGCACCCCGTGGTCATGGTCGATGCCCTGGAATCCGCTGAGCAATTTTTCCGGCGGGCCATCCGCTTTGCCGTCGCCGTCGGCATCCTTCAGCACCAGGATGTCGGGCGATTGACACAGGTACACCGTCCACCCCGGCCCCTTGGCCGACTTCGCGACCGCGATGCCCAGCGGGCTCATCAACTCGGGGCCTTGGTAAAAGGTGCTGGCCGTTTCGGCACGCCCGTCGCCATCCTTGTCCTGCAAAATGACCACCCGGTCCCCTTCCTTCCGGAGGGGAGGCTGGTTGCGCAACCTTTGCCGGTAATTGATCGCCTCGCACATCCACACCCGGCCCAGGTGGTCGATGTCCAGGGTGGTTGGATTCACGCACTCCGGTTCCCCTGCGAATAGGGTGGCTGCCAACCCATCCGAAACCTGCAGGGTGCCCACAGCCTTTTCCGGGGGCGTTTGACCCAGGGCGATTCCCGCCGGCAGGGCCCAAGGGAGGAGGAATTTACCTAATTTGTTGAGCATCGGTGGTCATCCTGATTGTCAGTACCCTGTTTTCCGACAGATTAACAGGAATTCCGGGCCGGGGTGGCACCCTGCTGCAAATGCTTGTCGCTTTTGGCTTTCCGCAAGATAGGCGGTAAAAAGACAGGGTAGGGACCGAACTCGCGACCCACATCCAGCGAAGATAATGGAGGAGGGGTACCTTCCCCCGAAAGGAACCAAGCGCCATGTTCTACATGAATTTCACCTACCTGCTGTTTGCTCTGCCAGGCATGTTGCTTGCGGCTTGGGCCCAGTACAAGGTGACCAGCGCCTACCGCAGGGCCTCCCAAATTCCCTGCGCTCAGGGTTTCACAGGGGCCCAGGCCGCCAATCACATGCTGCAGGCCAACGGGGTAACCGGCCTTGGGATCGAGCCCATCGCCGGCGAAATGACCGACCATTATGATCCCCAGTCCAAAACACTGCGTTTGAGCGAGGGGGTGTATGGTTCCACCTCCCTGGCCGCAGTCGGGATCGCCGCGCATGAGGCCGGTCACGCCCTGCAAGACGCCCAGCGTTACCCGCTGCTGGTCACCCGTGGCGCTTTGGTGCCTGTGGCCAATCTGGCCGGCAATCTGAGCTGGTTCATCATCCTGGCCGGCATGGTGTTGCTGGCCGCCGGGGCCATTCTGGGGAAGGTGGTCCTTCTGGCGGGGATCGGCCTTTTCTCCGTGACCGTGCTTTTCCAGTTGGTCAATCTGCCGGTGGAGTTCGATGCCAGCCGCCGCGCCCGTGT
Organism: Gemmataceae bacterium; assembly: GCA_017853285.1. GTDB lineage: Bacteria > Planctomycetota > Planctomycetia > Gemmatales > Gemmataceae > UBA6894. Next base: position 1,216 of record JAFMJU010000045.1, on the reverse strand, counting down.
CGCCCTGGTGGAGCAGGGTATTGTCTCCCCGGACGAGGATCAGGAAGTCAAAAAAGTGCTGGATGCCGCCGCGCTGACTTACTTGGCGGGCACCCTCACCGGCATTCTCACCCTGGTCTACTACCTCTACGAGGCAGGTTTGCTGGGTGGCCGCCAGGAGTGATCCTACTCTTGGTCCAGCCAGCCAAGCCCCGCCAAGGCGGGGCTTTTATTTTTCACCTTTGCGGATAGCCTCCAAGGCCTTGGCCATGGTGGAGACCCTGCCTGGCTCGCCTGCGGCCAGATTGTTGGTTTCACCTGGATCGATGGCCAAATCGTAAAGCTGGGGCTTCGAATCATTGGCCAGCTCGGTATTGGTGAGGGCGCTCTTGGCGGGGCCCTTGGCTGGTTCAAGATATTTCCAATTGCCCTCCCTCAGGGCAAGTTTCGAGGCGGGGCCATCCCCCATTCCCTGGATCACCAGACTTTGGCGTCCACGGGGTTCCTCACCCAGCATCGCGCGCAGTTGGTTCTGGCTGTCGGGCGCGGTCGATACGGCTTCGGTCCTGCCGGCCAGGGCGGACAGACTGGCCAGAAAATCCACTTGGCTGACCAAGGCCGAAGACTCCGTGCCGGGCTTCACCCGGGCGGGCCAGCGGACCAGCAAGGGAACCCGGGTTCCTCCCTCAAACCGGCTGTATTTGCCTCCCCGCCACGGGCCGGCGGGACGATGATCGCCCAACTTGGCCACGGCTTCATCCTGGTAGCCGTCATCCACCACCGGGCCGTTGTCGCTGCTCAGCATCACCAGGCTGTTATTGGCGATCCCCTTGGCGTCCAGTGCCCTGAGGATTTGCCCGACACACCAATCCGCCTGGACGATGGCATCTCCCCTCGGCCCCATGCCGCTGCTGCCCACAAAACGCGGGTGTGGCACGCGGGGCACATGGATGTCATGCAGCGCGAAAAACAGGAAAAACGGTTTGTCCGCCGATTCCTCGATGAAACGCACCGCCTCGCGCGTGAGCGTGTCCGCCATGTCCTCGTCCACCCAGCGGGCCTTGGCGCCCCCGGTCATATGGCCGATCCGGCTGATGCCGTTGACGATGGTCATGTCGTGCCCGTGGCTGGGTTTCACCTTCAGCAGGTCAGGCCTCGACTTGCCGGTCGGGCTTTCATCAAGCGCCTTGCCGTAGGAAACAGAGATGGGATCCGCCGGATCGAGGTTTTCCACCTT
>JAFMJU010000044.1 GCA_017853285.1 Gemmataceae bacterium | reverse complement strand
GGAGTGGCCCGCAGTCGGGCGGTGTCCTCCTGCGCCTTCACCGGTGCCGGGCGGAACAGCGTCCTCTGCTCGTCCACCAGCTCCACCCGTTTGCGTTTGCGCCCTGCCGACACGACACGGTCCAGCGAAAGGCCCACGGCCTTGGTGATCTCTTCCCGGCCGTGGACTCCCACCACCTGGTCGAGGCCTGGCACCTGGTCGAACAGCGAGCCCTTGTCTCGCTCCGCCAGGCAACCGGCAGCCACCACGGCACGGAGCTGGCCACCTTCCTTCAGCTTCACCAGGTCGCGCAACACGCCAAGGCTTTCCTGACGGGCCGGCTCGATGAAGCCGCAGGTGTTCACCACCACCACATCGGCGTCGGCGGCATCGGAGACAATCTGGTGGCCGGCCATGACCAGCTTGCCCAGCATCCGCTCAGAGTCCACGGTGTTCTTGGGGCACCCCAGGCTGACAAACGCCAGACGGGCCCCCTCCGCGGGGAGGGTTTGAACCACCTCGCCCTGGTTTGCCTGGGGCTTTTCCGGTGCGGCTGTCTTTTTTCCACCCGCCATGACACCCCTCTCGCGGGCCCCACGGGTCAGGGCCTGCAACCTATTGCCTAGCTGACGCTATCACTTTGGATTCGGATGCTTCCCCGAAGCCATCCTCACCATACCGGTCTGAAACCTTTTTCCCAACGGCTTGCCGGGCAAATCGACCGGTTTTGGTTCACAACCGATGCACAAAACCGGAGCCTTCTTTACAATGGAAGCTGGTTAGTGACCGTTATCACAACCTAACAAACTGATGACCTGTTTCCTCGCGACGGCAAACGCCGGTTTTTCGGCGGTCCGTTCCGTCCGGGGCGGGTTCATTCCGCGGACCTGAAAACATGAGCGGCCAGGCCTCCAATCCACCAGGAACCGACAAGGATCGGATCCTGATATTCGACACCACACTCCGCGACGGTGAGCAATCCCCAGGCGCCAGCATGAACCTGGCCGAGAAGCTGCAGGTGGCCCACGCCCTGAAGGAATTGGGAGTCGACATCATCGAGGCCGGTTTCCCCATCGCCAGCCCGGGCGACTTCGAGGCGGTGCAGGCAATCGCCAAGGAGGTGATCGGCCCGACCATCTGCGGTTTGGCCCGGTGCAACCACGCCGACATCGATCGCGCCGGCGAGGCCCTGAAGGGCAACCCGAACAGCCGCATCCATGTGTTCCTCGCCACCAGCGCCATTCACCGCGAATTCAAGCTGAAGATGGCCAAGGAAGAGATCATCAAGCGCGCGGTGGACGGCGTGAAGCGCGCCCTCACGCATGTGAAGGATGTGGAATTTTCGCCGGAAGATGCCGCCCGAACCGAACTGGACTTCCTCACGGATGTGGTGCAGGCGGTGGTGGACGCCGGGGCCCGCACGGTGAACATCCCCGACACGGTGGGTTACGCCGTCCCCGAACAGTACGCCGCGTGCATCGCCCACCTGCGCAGGCATGTGCGGGGCATCGAGGATGTGGTGCTGAGCGTGCACTGCCACAACGACCTGGGCCTGGCGGTTTCCAACAGCCTGGCGGCTGTTCGGGAAGGCGCCCGGCAGATCGAGTGCACCATCAACGGGTTGGGTGAGCGCGCCGGCAATTGCGCGCTGGAAGAGGTGGTGATGGCGCTGCGCACCCGCCACGACTACTACAAGCTCAACACCGGCATCCAGACCCGCCGTCTGTACGCCGCCAGCCGTCTGGTGAGCCATGTCACCGGAATCGCCGTGCAGCGCAACAAGGCCATCGTCGGCCGCAACGCCTTCGCCCACGAGTCGGGCATCCACCAGGACGGCATGCTGAAGGAACGCTCCACCTACGAGATCATGCGCCCCGAGGATGTGGGCGTGCCGCAGACGGAATTGGTTCTTGGCAAACACTCGGGACGGGCGGCCCTGAAAGACCGGGTTGTCAGCCTGGGCTACCACCTGACGGATGAGCGCCTGGAGAAGGTGTACGAGGCGTTCAAGGTGCTGGCCGACCGCAAAAAGGTGATCTACGACGCCGACATCGAGGCCCTGTGCGAGCAGCAAGTGCACCAGGGCGAGGTGCAAAACGCCTGGACGCTGGAGGCCGTCACCTGCAATGCCGGCAGCGCCACCATCCCCTCGGCGGTGGTGTGTCTGTGGCACCGCGACGGCGGGGTGCACCGCGACAGCGCCCTGGGCGATGGCCCGGTGGACGCGGTGTTCAAGGCCATCGAGAGGATCACCGGCATCAATGTCGTGCTGAAGGACTACCGCATCCGGTCGGTCACCGTGGGCGAGGACGCCCAGGGCGAGGCCCAGGTCGAGGTGGAGCACAAGGGCAAGAGCCTCACCGGGCGCGCCTACAGCACCGATGTGATCGAGGCCAGCGCCCTGGCTTTCCTGCAGGTGATCAACCGGCTTTCCCTGCAATCGGCCGCGGAAAAGCGGATCCGGCCCACCGAAAACCCGGTTTAGGTCCCAGGCCAATGGCATCTCCATTCGAGGCAGGCGGGGCCACCCGTTTGCTCGACGGCGGCATCGGCACCTGGCTTGGTTCCCGCGACGAGGCCTTGGCCGCCGCGCCCCACTTGGCCAGCCTCAATTCCCCGGAACGGGTCGCCAACCTGCACCGGGCCTATGTTTTGGCTGGCGCGCAGGCCCTGCAGGCCAACGCCTGGCTGGCCCTTCATTTGAAGGAAGCCGAGGCGGAACGGGTGGTTCGCGCGGCAGCCGATTGCCTCGAGGACGGAATCCGAGATTCCCAAACCCCGGTTGCACCTTTCCGCCTGCTCAGCTTGGCACCCGGGCAAGGGGTTCCGCCCGCGGGCCGGGTGGCCCTGGTGGATCAATTGGGCCGATTCGACGCGGTGGTGCTGGAAACCCTGATCGATCCGTGGCAACTGGCGTGGCTCGCATGGCTGGTGGAATGGTCGCCCGTGCCGGTGGCCGCCACGCTGGTGCCGGACAATCGTCCAGAATCCTGGCAACCCGCCGATTTCGCAATCCGTGCCCAGCGGGCAGGCGCCCGGGCGGTGGGTGTCAATTGCGGCTATGAGGATGCCACGGGCAGCGCGTCCCGGGCTGTGGCTGAAATGCGTCAGGCGGTCCCGCGCCTTGCGGTGATGGCCCGACCTGCCGCTTTCGATCCTCACATCTGGCTGAAAGAAGCCAAGGCCTGCATTCAGGCTGGGGCCCATTGGGTGGGTGGGTGCTGTGGAAGTGGGCCTGAAGAAATCGCGCAACTGCGGGCGGCGTTGATTGAACCATGTGAGAATTGACAACAACCGGCTTTAAATACCGACACCGGCCTTGGCGAACCGCCTCTCCCACGGCACGCCAAGACCGGTTGGTCGGAATGGCCTGAGACGATCAGACCTTGTGATTGGCAACCCTGACCACCTCTCCCTTGGTCAGGACCGCCTCTCCGAAACTTCTCTATGCACCCCTCGTGCCAAACACCAAATCCTTGAAAAAAAACGGAATAAAATCGACATAAGTTATTATTAAATAATACCTTATGATTTTTAAAATTCTTTTCTGGCCTGCCTTGAAAGCCTTGGGGGCAATAGCGGGCGACCCTGATCTGCCTCAGCCACGGGCAGGGCGTGCACAGGTTTCGGGCACACCTTTTCACGGGCCCTTGGTCAATTGCCAATAAAAAGCTGCCTGCCCAATGCCGGCCAATGGGGTAACTTGAAAAAAGACTTATTTTCAGGGAATTCGGTCGCGGAAACGGCTCATCCTGTGGTCCGATTCCGTGGCTGCGAAAGCGCCATCCCGATGTCGATCCAGAAACGACTGAAAAGCGAATTGCCGTCGATCACCGAGGCGTTGGTGGGCTCATACGCCCTGCACCCCCATTCATGCCATCTGGGGTACCGGCCTCTCCCGTCCCGGGAAACCATCACGGCGGTGACCTGGGGCCTTTTGGACCTGATTTTTCCCGGATTCCACAAACGGCAGGAATTGAACCAGGAAAACATCACTTTTTTCGTGGGCGACCTGCTCGACACCCTGCACGATGATTTGGCCCGTCAGATAGCCAGGGCGTTGCTGCATGAGCGGGACAGCGGCCTGGGTGGGGCATGCAGCGGACCGGACGGCGAGGGAGACTGCCAACGGGAAGGGCTGGAAATATCTTTGGCGTTCCTGTCCCGATTGCCATCGCTGCGCCAGACCCTGGACGAGGATGTGCAAGCGGCCTTCGCGGGCGACCCCGCGGCCCGCAACTGCCAGGAGGTCATTTTCTGCTACCCCGGTATCGAGGCGGTGACCATTTACCGTTTGGCGAACGAGCTGTTCAAGCTGGAAGTGCCGCTGCTGCCCCGCATGATGACGGAACTGGCCCACTCCCGCACCGGTATCGACATCCACCCCGGCGCCACCATCGGGCCGGGGCTGTTCATCGACCACGGGACCGGTGTGGTGATCGGCGAAACCTGCCAGATCGGCCGGCGGGTGAAGCTATACCAGGGTGTGACGCTGGGGGCGCTGAGTTTTCCGCGCGATTCCGAGGGCAACATCATCCGGGGCCGCAAAAGGCACCCCACGCTGGAAGACGATGTGGTGGTGTACGCCAACGCCACCATCCTGGGGGGCGAGACGGTCATCGGACGCAACGCGGTGATCGGCTCCAGCGTCTGGCTCACCCAATCGGTCCCGCCGGGAACGGTGGTGACGATGGACAAGCCGTCCCTGCGCATCCGCGGGCCCGAGTCTCCCTCGGCGGAAGACCCGCAGTTCTACCAGATTTGAACCGATGACCACCGTCTGGACCGTTGACGCGGAACACCCCGCCCCGGGCGACCTGGCCGAGGCGGCCCGGTTGCTGGCCGCCGGGAATCTGGTGGCCTTCCCCACCGAAACGGTGTACGGACTGGGCGCCAACGCGTTGTCGATGGAGGCGATCGACCGGTTGTACGCCGCCAAGGGCCGTCCCCGCGCCAACCCGCTGATTGTTCATGTAGCCGATCCGGAAAGTGCCCAAAATCTCTGCGACTCCTGGCCCGACAGCGCCGAACTGCTGGCCCAGGCTTTCTGGCCGGGGCCTTTGACCCTGGTGCTGCCCCACGGGGGAAAAATCCACTCCGGTGTCACCGCGGGAGGGGACACGGTCGCCCTGCGGGTGCCGGCCCACCCGGTGGCGTTGGCCCTGCTGCGGGCGGCAGGCATCCCGGTGGCGGCGCCCAGCGCCAATCCTTCCGGGTTCATCTCGCCCACGCTGCCGGACCATGTGCTGCAAGGGCTCGGGGGAAAGATCGCGGGGTTGGTATCGGCCGGCCCCTGCGAGCGTGGCGTCGAAAGCACCGTGATCGACCTGAGCGGCTCCCAGCCGGTCCTGCTGCGCCCGGGCCCGCTGACTCCGGAAGAAATCGCCCATGTCCTGGGAATTCCCCCCGAAAAGCTCCTGATTTCAGCTGCAACCGGTATGGAGGGGCCCGAAAAATCTCCCGGCCGGATGGGGCGCCATTACGCCCCCAAGGCCCAGGTGGTCTGCGTCGCCTCATCGGGAGAGGCGCAGTCCTGGTGTGACCGGTGGACCCGGGAAGGCAAGCGCCACGTTTGGCTGGCCCTGGAACCCGGGCCAGGGTCGATCTTGTTGCCCAACACCCCACCCGGTGCATTACATTCAATATATAAGACGCTGCACAAGATAGATAGAGATGGCTATAATCATGTTGTAGCCGTGCTACCTCCCGCAGAAGGCCGTTGGCTGGCTTTTCGGGACCGGCTGCTACGCGCCAGTCTCAGCCAATAACCCAGACACCCCATCAAACCCAAACTGGGCTACTGTAATTCCTCGGGAAGAGGGAACAGGTTGTCGATAAGTGTCCGGTCGAGGGGTTCCGGAGGGGTGCCCCGGGGTCTCACCGTATTGCAACCCACGGTGTTTCTGGTAATCTGAGGCTGGTTTTAATCGGTAAAAAACGAAGTGGACCCGGGTGCTTTCCGGTCGCGGGTTGTCCGTGACTAGACGCCGGGCGACTGGTTTTGAAGAGGAAAAGATGGCAGTCACCAAGGAGCGTCGTAGCGAGATCATCGCAAAGTTCCAGAAGAAGTCCGACGACACCGGTTCGCCCGAGGTGCAAATCGCCCTCCTGACCGAGCGGATGAAGGAACTGCACCAGCACATGGAGACCCACAAGAAGGACCACGCCAGCCGGCGCGGCCTTTTGAAGATGGTGAGCCAGCGTGCCAGCCTTCTGAAGTACATCAAGAACAAGGATCCGAACCGCTACGCCAAGATCATCGCCGAGCTTGGCCTGAGGAAGTAGTTTTCAGAAGGCCCGGGGCGATGCAACCCCGGGCCTTGCCGTTTGGAAGGTCGACCCCCATTCCAACCGGCGACGGACCGCACTTCTTTTTTGAAACCGCGGTCCGCTGACGCCCCTACTTGGCGTCCATTTCCCGCGGCAGTTCCCCTTGAACAATCCCGCGGCAAGCCCTTGGCGGCCCCCGGTGGGGTCCACCTTCGGCGGAGGTTGATGGCCTGGCGCCTTCCGGTGAAGGCGATCCAAGCCCGTCTGGTTGATTTGAGATCCGACAGGCCGGGAATTATGGCCGACAGGCGGCGATGGGCCGCACGGCACCGGCGAACGCGCCCGGAAAAATCGGGCGTGACGCGAGACACACCAAAGGAAAGACACCGATGAAGATCACCCGTTTGGAACTGCCCCTGGGCGAGCGCAACCTGATCCTGGAAACCGGCAAGCTGGCCAAGCAGGCCCATGGCGCCGTGGTGGTGGGCATGGGCGAGACCCTGCTTCTGGCCACGGCCTGCGAGGGCGGGGCCATCCCCGGGCGCGACTTCTTCCCGCTGACCGTGGACTACCGCGAGAAGACCTACGCGGCGGGCAAGTTCCCCGGCGGCTACATCAAGCGCGAAACCCGCCCCAGCCTGAAGGAAACCCTCACCTCCCGCCTGACGGATCGCCCCATCCGCCCGCTGTTCCCGGCCGACTACCTCAACGAGGTGCAGGTGCTCATCAGCACCCTGTCGGCGGACAAGGAGAACGACCCGGATGTCCTGGGCATGATCGGCGCCAGCGCCGCCCTGCACATCTCCCACATGCCCTTCCTCGAGCCCACCGGCGCGGTGCGCATCGGCCGGGTGAACGGGAAGCTGGTGACCATGCCCACCTACCAGGAACTGGAGGAGAGCGACCTCGACCTCGTGGTGGCCGGCACCAAGAACGCCATCACCATGATCGAGGGTTTCGCCCGCGAGATGCCCGAGGCCGACATGCTGGAGGCCATCGCCTTCAGCCACGAGCAGATCAAGCTGGTGGTGCAGGCCATCGAGGACCTGCGCATCCAGGCCGGCCTGGGCACGAAGGTCCTGCCGCCCGCGCCGCCCGTCAACCCGCTGATCGAGCAGATCTATTCCAAGCATGGCGCCGCCTTCAAGGCGGCCAAGTTCACCGAGGGCAAGGCCGAGCGGGCCAAGGCCGTCAAGGAGCTGAAGGAGAAGATCAAGGCCGAGTACGCCGATCCCGCCGTCACCCCGGCCGTGGAGCCCGCCAAGGTCTCGGCGGCCCTTTCGGCCATCGAGGAGAAGATCGTGCGTGAGGCCACGCTGGCCGGCAAGCGCATCGACGGCCGCGGCATGGACGACATCCGTCCCCTGATGTGCGAGAACGGCCTGCTGCCCCGCGTGCATGGTTCGGCCCTTTTCCAGCGCGGCGAGACCCAGGCCCTGGTGACCGTCACCCTGGGCACCACCTCCGACGAGCAGCGCGTGGAGGGCCTCACCGAGGAGTTCTCCAAGAAGTTCATGCTCGACTACAACTTCCCCCCCTTCTCGGTGGGCGAGTGCAAGCCGATGCGCGGCCCCGGCCGGCGCGAATTCGGCCACGGCGCGCTGGCCGAGCGGTCGCTGCGCAGCGTGGTCCCCACGCCCGATGTGTTCCCCTACACCATCCGCCTGGTGTCCGACATCCTCGAGTCGAACGGCAGCTCCAGCATGGCGAGCGTCTGCGGCGGCACCCTGGCCCTGATGGACGCCGGCGTTCCCATCGTCAACCCCGTGGCCGGCATCTCCATCGGCCTGGTGAAGGAGGGTGACCAGCATGTCACCTTCGCCGACATCCAGGGCGACGAGGACCACTACGGCGACATGGACTTCAAGATCGCCGGAACCGGTCTCGGCATCACCGGCATCCAGCTCGACCTGAAGATCAACGGCATCTCGCAGGAGATCATCCGCGAGACCCTGGAGAAGGCCCGCGTCGCGCGCCGCAAGATCCTGCGCACCATGCTGGCCACCCTGTCGAAGCCGAAGGACGAGATCTCGCCCAACGCTCCCCGCCTGCTGACCACCCGCATCAACCCCGAGAAGATCGGGCTGCTGATCGGGCCGGGTGGCAAGAACATCAAGGCGATCCAGGAGAGCACCGGCGCCAAGATCGAGATCGAGGATGACGGCACCGTCTACATCTCGCACTCCGAGGCCGCCGGCGCCGAAGCCGCCAAGCGGCGCGTGGAGGCCATCACCGAGGAGGTGAAGGTCGGCCGCATCTACGACGGCAAGGTCACCTCCATCAAGGACTTCGGCGCGTTCGTCGAGATCCTGCCCGGCCGCGACGGCCTGTGCCACATCAGCGAGCTGGACCACGGATATGTGGGCAGCGTCGGCGATGTCTGCAAGGTGGGCGACCTCATGCAGGTGAAGGTCATCGCCATCGACGAGCACGACCGCGTGAAGCTGTCCCGCAAGGTGCTGATCGAGCGGCCCGAGGGGATGCCCGAGGCGCCAGAGGGCGGCGAGCGCCCCGAGCGTGGCGACCGGGGTGACCGCGGGGACCGCGGGGACCGCGGCGGACGCGACCGCGGTGGACGCGGCGGAGACCGGGGCGGACGCGACCGCGGTGGACGCGGCGGAGACCGGGGCGGACGCGACCGCGGCCCGAGGGGTGACCGTGGCGGCGACCGGGGCGACCGTCCCGAGCGCGGCGGCGATCGTCCCGAAGGTGGCAACGGCGGCGACCATGGCGGCCATGGCGAAAGCGGCCACGGCCGTTCCGAAGGTGGTGACAACGGCGGCAACGACGGCAACGCCTGATTCGGCCCGCTGACCAAACCCTGAATCCCGCCGGGGGCCGGTCCGTTTGACACGGACCGGCCCCCGGCCCTTGTGTGCTATGATTTCGACAGGTTTCACACGGGAGGCGGACCGTGCTTCTGGAGCATTATTCCGAACTGGCCGAAACCGCCGGCGTGTTCATCCACGAGATCAAGAACCACCTCTCCACCCTCACGCTCAACATGCAGTTGCTGGCGGAGGATTTCGAGAATCCCCAAACCCCGCGCGAACGCCGGGCCCTGGACCGGATCAACCGGCTGCAATCCGAATGCACGCGCCTGGTGGAAGTGTCGAACGACTTCCTGCGTTTCACCCGGGTGAAGGACCTGCAACTCCGCCCATACGACCTGAGCAAGGTGCTTGAGGAACTGGTGGAGTTCTTCGAGCCGACCGCCCGGTCGGAAAATGTGCGGGTGAATGTGTATCTGCCCGCCGACCTGCCCCCGGTCCACCTGGACCCCGACCTGTTCAAGCAGGCGCTGCTCAACCTCCTCCTCAACGCCCAGCAGGCGATGCCCCAGGGTGGCGAGATCACCCTGCTGGCCCGCGAGGAGGCGCCCTGGCTGGTGATGCAGGTCATCGACACCGGAAGCGGCATCGCCCCCGAGGTGCTGGAAAACATGTTCAAGCCGTTTTACTCGACCAAGTCGGGCGGGAGCGGCCTTGGGCTGCCCACGGCGCGGAAGGTGCTGGAAGCCCACGGCGGCAGCCTGGAGGCGGAAAGCGCGCCGGGCAAGGGCACGCGGTTCACCCTGAAGCTGCCGATCCGCCCGCCCATCCTCACGCCCGCCGGGCCCGCGGACCTGGTGGTCGAGACACCCAGCAGGGATTCCCAACCATGAGCATCCCCACCGGCAAGATCCTCGCCTGCGTCAACGGGGTCATCGGCCCGGCGGAGAGCGCCACCGTCAGCGTGCTCGACCGCGGCCATATTTTCGGCGACGGCATCTACGAGGTGGTCCGGGTCGACAAGGGCCGCCTGCACGGGATCGACCGGCACTGGCGCCGGCTGGATCGCAGTCTGCGCGCCCTGCAGATGCCGTCGCTCGACCTGAACCTGCTGCGCTCGCAGGTCGACGCCACGCTCGCCGCCTCGGGCCATTGCGACGCGATGGTCTACCTGCAGGTCACCCGGGGCACCGCCGCGCGGGCACACGCCTTCCCCACCGACACTCCCGCCAACACGCTGATCCTGGTCCAGCATTTTCCGGACGACAAGGCGGCTTTGCGGGAGAAGGGGGCCGGCGTGATCACCCACCCCGACCTGCGCTGGGCCCGCTGCGACATCAAGAGCATCAACCTGCTCGGCAGTGTCCTGGCGGCGGAGGCGGCCAAACGGGCCGGCTGCGTCGAGGCCGTGCTCATCCGCGAGGACGGCACGGTGACCGAATGCGCGCATTCGAGCCTGTTCGCCGTGGTGGACGGGGTGCTGCGCACCCACCCCTTGGACAACCGCATTTTGCCCGGCATCACCCGCGAGATCGTGCTGGAGATCGCGGCGGACCTGGGCATCCCCTGCCGGCAGAAGGCGCTGCGCTCGGACGAACTTCGGGGCGTGGAGGAATTGTTCCTCACCAGCACCACCTCCAAGGTGTTGCCGCTGGTGACGCTGGACGGCAAACCTGTGGGATCGGGCAACCCGGGCCCGGTGACCGGCAAACTGCGGGACGCCTTCGAGGCGTGGGAAAAGGCCGACGCCCAGCGCACGCCTTCCGCCGCCGCCCTCAACGCCGGCGAGCTGTGAGGCCGGTTTCATCCCCCCAGCCAGCAACCGTGGAAGCCCGCCGGAACACGATGGGGCAGGTGCACCTTGGCCACCGGTTCGGCGCTGAATGAGGACGCGTCCAACACCCACAGGTGCGCCGGGGCATCCCCTGGTGGCTGGACCAGCGCCAGCAGGTGACCGTCGTCCTCAGCCGTCCCTGCCGGTTTTGGCACAAACACGGCTTCACCCCCACGCCACCCGGCGGGCAAATCCAGTCGGCTGGTGGTGTTTCTGACCAGATCATGCTTGCGCCAACCGCCGAAATCGGTCCGCAATGTGTAGGCGAAACGGGTCCGACGGGTGGTCCGGTCCTCGCGCATGCGGGGCATCTCGCTTCCCGGATCGTCCAACGGACCCTCGGACACCCGCGAGGTGGCGAGGTTGATCTCGTAGCGCCAAAGGCGTGGGGCGTCCTTGGCGGCGGGTTCGGTCGCCTCTCCGGCGAGCACCTCCGAGGGGAACCTGGGCATGCGGCAGGCGACCAGGGTCACGGTGTCGCCATCCTGCCAGGCGTTCAGCGTGTGGAACACCGAGCCCGGGCTCACCGGGAACCAGCGCGGTTCACCCCCAGCGCGCGGGATCAGACCGATGCGGCCACCCAGCTCCGGCCGCCACCCGAAGACCCCCTTGCCCATCGCCAGGTTCGCCAGCGAAAAAGTCTGGGGCATGTCGAGGAACAAAGCATAGTCGGTGGTGATGGCGAAATCGTGCATCATCACCGACCGGGGCAGGTCGATCTCGCGGGCCGCCTTCAAGCGACCGCCACGGTCCAAAATTCCCACCTTCAGGTACGGCTTGGCCGGACCATAACCGAAGAAAACCATGTCGCCGGTGACCGGATCGATCTTGGGGTGCGCGGTGAATCCGCCTTTCCAGGCTCCCGCCAGCGGATCGGCGCCCAGGGTGGCCAGGCTCTTCGGATCCAGCCGGTGCGGCAGGCCTCCTTCCCACAAAGCCCAAAGTTGATCGTGGTGCCAAACCAACGCCGTGTTGGCCGAGTTCTTGTACCCGTCCATCCCGCGGGAGACTCGCGCGAGATCGGGCAGTTCCATCAGGCCGGGGAAGAGCGATTTGCCGGCCCGCTCCTCCTCTTCCAGACCGGCGGTCCGCACAAAACGGCAGCGATAACGGGCGGGGCTTCGGGCGTCATCCGGATCGAGATGGACCGCGTGGACCATGCCATCCCCGTCGAACCAGTGGTAGCGTCCCTTGGGCTTGAAGCGGGGATTGGGTCCGTTGCGCAAGTAGGACCCGCGCAGGTGGCCGGGGAGTTTGCCCTCGACACGCAGCCGTTCCCCCTGGGTCTCACCGGGCAGAGGGGCATAAAAACCCTGCAAAAAAGGGCTTTCCCCTCCTTCCCTGCCGGACAAAGCGGCCGGGGAAAGGCCCAGGGCAATCAGGGCCTGGCGGCGGTTCAGCAGGGATTCGGACCATCCGCTCATGGCGCGTTCCCCGGCTTCAGCCGCATCGTGTCGCGGGACAGGCCCACCACCTCGAAACGGTTGACCGTTTTGCCCTCGCGCACCTCCAGCGTCGGCGGCTCACCCGGTTTGGGGGGTGGCAGCAATTTCCAGGAACCATCCTTCATTTGGTGACCGTCGGAAGGGGAAAGCCACATGTACCGGCATTTCCCATCCGCCTTCAGTTCGTATTCCATGCGGAACCGGCTGGGTCGGGGGGCGAAGCTGCCCTTGGCCCGGTAGACTTGGATCCCGTCGGCATCCTCCTCACGGGCATGGATCCAATGTCGACTCATCGATTTCTCGGTGACCGGTTCCCCTGCGCCTTGGTGGGGAACAATCGATGCCAAAGCCCAAGCCACAGCGACCAGCATGGTTGCACCCCTTTCGGATCCCGTTTTGACTCGATCCCCAAAAATCCCGACTAGCCACACAAGATTTTAAGGAACGCCAAGGCAAACGGATGACACTAAACCAACCGCCACTTTGACACCCAGCCAAAAACGCCCTTCCGAAGCCTGGCGCCAAAGTGGCAGGCACTTTGAAGATTCTACCCTTTGCTGGGGCGATTTTTCGACATAAATCATTGAAATCATTGGCTTTATATACATTTCACCAGAGTATAAACCCATTGGCATGGCCCTTGCTTTGGTTGTTTCAAGGGATGGTTTGGAGGAATCCACAGGAAAAAGGAATGCAGGTGGCGGGTCAGCCAATGGTTGGCAGGCCCGGCCGGCAAGCACAAGACAACCCGGCACCGGCCAGGCCCAAGGCGAGCCTGCCGGCCCCGGACGAAGGGAGAGGAATCAATGGCTGAAGAGAAAATCATTGGTATCGATCTGGGCACCACCAACAGCGTGGTGGCCGTGATGGAAGGCGGCGAGGTGAAGGTGATCGCGAACGCCGAGGGCAATCGCATCACCCCCAGCGTGGTGGCCTTCACGGACAAGGGCGACCGTCTGGTGGGTGATCCCGCCAAGCGCCAGGCCGTGACGAA
>JAFMJU010000503.1 GCA_017853285.1 Gemmataceae bacterium | reverse complement strand
AAGAAGATGCCTGCCTCGTTAGCCGAAAAAATCAGGTTATGGCTATAGGCTTTTTGAAAAGCCACCGAGACGCCAAAAGCCCCATTTCCCCCATTTTCCGCCTTGATTCTTTGCTGTCAGGGGTCTATTCCCCTGCCCTGCAGAGAGTCTCTTTTGATTTCGAAATGGATCGGGCTGGGGAGAAGTGCTTTGGCGTTTGGAACGCAATGCCCTTGGATCTTTTCCGGTTTCGCCCTGGCTTGCATTTTGCAAACCGGATGCAACCTTTTTCCGGTTTCAGCCAAGCCCTCATCGGATCCAGTATCCAAAGAAAACCAAGCCAGGAAGGTGCCGGTGCAAGGAATTGCACCAGTTTCCTCCATGGAAGAACAATTGGCGGGTTCTGGAACTTCGTCTGGCGCGCAGAAGGACGAACATCGGGAATTCAACGGGACCAAACGCCCGGATTCCAAAGAACCCACAACCCTGAACCAGCAGGTTGAAGAATGTCCGGTGCTTGAGGTCGCATCCAAAGTGTTTCCGGAAACGGAAAAGCCATTGGTTTCGAGCGGGGTGATACTGGCTGACCTGACAAAACCCAATCCAGCGACAAGTCCGAGCCCCGCCGATCATCAAAATGTGGCTTTGGGCATTCCTCCACTGGATCCCCCGTCGCAATCCCCCAGCCAGCCTCTGGATGTTGTTGGCCAGAAAAGCCCGGAAAAATTGCCCCCCCTAGACGAAAGCACACTGGCAAAAGCCACTCTGGAAAACCTTCCCAAATCAACGGATGGATCAAGTACTAAACCGCCGCGGACGACCGAAACGGAGGCGGGCTCCTTCCGGTTCACAAAACTGATCTTGTGCAAACGGGTGGATGGTTTTGGCCAATATGAACCCGTCACCCCGGGTTATAGATTTTGCCCGGGATCAGGTGGTTTTCCAGGTGAACGGGTCTTGCTTTATGGCGAACTGGCTTCCCCTCCCGGTTACACCACGGAAGGCACATTCCGAACCAAACTATCCGGTGAGGTGGAAATCCTCCGCCAGAATGATCCGGCCGCCGTTTGCAAGCTGGGTTTCCCGGGGCGGGAGGATTGCAGCCGAACCCCAAGGAGAGACCATCACCTGGTTTATTCCTTTCATGTTCCCCCGGGGCTTCCTCCGGGCAAATACACCCTGCGTGTGAACGCACGGGACTGCTCGGTGAAAAACGAGGGTACCGAAAAGGGCTCGAGGGAAAACAAGCAGACAAGTGCCATTGTCGATTTCGAAGTGGATGTCGGAAGGGGCCAAGGTGACGGGGCCAGAGACAAGACATTGCTGCCCGCAGCCGGAGTTAGCACAAAATGAAAACTTCCAGCATTGGCCGGTTCCTTTTTTTGACCTTCTTGGCCCAGCCTTGGCTGGCAGGCATTCCCTCCCTGGGCGCCCAAACCTTCAGCCGGGCGCGCATTTTTCACGCAATAGCCGACGCGGATGAGGTTCCTGAAATCGCCCAGATTCCGGTTCGGCACACACGGTCCAAGGACTTTGTCCTCCCTTTCAACCTTTCTGAAAACGAGAAATCCTCGTCGACAGAAATACAACTTTTCGTCCGAACCCCCGACAGTCCCTGGCAAAAAAGGGCCAGTGCCGGACCCAGCGAGGGAAAGTTTGAATTCAAGGTTCTTGATGAAGGTGAAATCTGGTTCGCCATTGTGACCTGCGACAGCTCCGGGAACACCAATCCGGCCGAACCCAGGACCATGCCACCCGCCTTGCGGGTTTTGGTGGACACGACCGCCCCGGTTTTTGAAATGAAGGTCGAGCCCGGTAAGCCCCCCGTTAACCAACCCTTGATGCGGTTGGAAGCCATCGACTTAAATCCCGATCCCCAATCTATTTCAGTGGCATGCTACACCGGCGGTAATTGGCATGCCCTGACCGCTCAACCGGGGGATGCATCCCTTTTCACGCTTCCCCCGGCAGCCACCGGAATATGGAAAATAAGGGCCATCTGCAGGGACAAAGCAGGTAATCAGGCGAATTTCGAAGGGCAATTCCCGCCTGCGGAAAATAAAAAAACCAATCCAACAGAGGTTGCGGACAAAAACACCAAACCGGTTCCTCCCGCTGCGACACCCGGGCCCAAAGAAAAAACCACAACGGCTCCAGGCCCTTTTCCCGTGATGCCCCCTGTCCAAACCGTCAACGCTTCAAATCCGGTGGAAAAACAAGATGTAGAAATTGGGCCAAATGGGAGCGCAACTCCTCCCCCAGCGGATAAACCCAAGGATGCAGAAAAAAAAACCGGGTTGGACGCCTCCAAACCCATCAAATTGGTCGTGAATTCGACCGATGCCCAACTGGATTACGCGATTGAAGAAGTGGGTCCCTCTGGTGTTGGCAAGGTGGATGTCTGGATCACCAAAGACAATGGCCTGACCTGGAAAATCCTTGCGGAAGACACCGATGGGAAAAGCCCAGCAAACTGCAAATTACCTGGCGAAGGGGAATTTGGAATTACCCTGGCCATCACAAACGGTTCCGGGGCCCAGGGCAAGGGCCCAACCCCGGGCGAAAAGCCGGAAATCAGCCTGGAAGTGGATACCACTTTTCCCACGGCCAAGTTGGGTTACGCCCAAGTCCTCGCCACTGAAGGAAAGGCGGGGGCTGCCCTATTTGTGAAATGGGAGGCCAAAGACAAAAACTTGGGGGAAAAACCTATTCGGTTACTGCTGGCTGAATCGCCAGCCGGCCCGTTCATTCCCTTTGGAGAACCGCTAGCCAATACCGGAGAGTTCCGTTGGCCGGTCCCCGCCAACATTCCACCCAAAATGTTTTTGAAAATGGAAGTAGCTGATTCCGCGGGCAACATCACCCAAGTTGAGTACGCCACGCCCTTGTTGATGGATCCAGCCAGGCCAAAGGGCAAAGTACTGGCCGTGCGGGCAGCCAAGGGAACAAACGAACCCGCTTCAAGGGCAGGCCTCCCTGTTCCCAATAATCTAGTTCCTGCC
>JAFMJU010000502.1 GCA_017853285.1 Gemmataceae bacterium | reverse complement strand
ATGGCACGGCCAAGGACGGTGAGAATTCCTGGACCAAACGGCGTGATTTCCTGGTCGACACCATTCGGCAGTTTGATCCGGACCTGCTCGGTACCCAGGAAACTTTGGCGGATCAGAAGGATTTTCTGGCGGAAAAACTTCCCGGCTATGAGGCTCATGGCGTTGGCCGGGATGATGGCAAGCTGAAAGGCGAGATGGCGGCATTGTTTTTCCGCCGGGACCGCTTCGAGAAAATCGGCGGTGGGCACTTTTGGCTGAGCGAGTCGCCAGACACCGTGGGCAAGAAGGGGTGGGATGCGGCGCTGCCTCGTCTGGTCAGTTGGGTAAAGCTCAAGGAAACCAAACAGCCGGATGAATTGCCGCTGCTGTTCCTCAACACGCATTTCGACCATATGGGCGAGAAGGCGCGGGAGGAATCCGCCAAGTTGATACGGTCCAAAATCACCGAGCTGGGGCAGGGATGTCGGGTGGTGGTAACCGGCGATTTCAATGCCGGCGAAGGCAGCAAGCCTTACCAGGCCCTGTTTGGTGCGGAAGGGAAGGCGGCTAGCCCGGTGGAGGACACCCTGCGGGTGTACCAGCCGGTTCGAGGCAAGGAAGAGGGTACCTTCACCGCCTTCAAGCCATCGGCCACCACCGGGGACCGCATCGATTGGATCGGGGCTTCCCGGCATTTCGAGGTGCGCACGGCGGGTATCGACCGCACGCAGAAGAACGGGGCGACCCCGTCTGATCACTTTCCGGTGACTGCGGTGCTGCGGGCACAGGGAAAGCCCGGGACAAAAAAGACGCTGCGGGTGTTGTGCTACAACATCCACCACGGTCGGGGGACCGATGACCAGGTGGACCTGCCCCGGCTGGCCAGGGTGATCCGCAGTGTGGACCCGGACCTGGTGGCGCTGCAGGAGGTGGACAACAAGACCAAGCGAACGGGCGGGGTAGACCAGACTGCGGATCTGGCCCGATTGACCGACCTGAACGGCTTGTTCGGTAGGCAGATCGATTTCCAGGGCGGGACCTATGGACAGGCGGTGCTGAGCCGGTTTCCAATCACGGGCAGCGAGATCCATGTGCTGCCCGGGGAGCCGGATCGGGAGACGCGTATCGCGTTTGAGACCCGCATGAGCATTTTTGGGAAGGAACATTCCTTTGTCAGCACGCACCTGCATCACCAAAGCAACGAATTCCGGGTAAAACAGGCCGACAAAATCCGTGAGGTTTTCGCTTCGGCGGATCGGCCTGTGTTGGTGGTGGGCGATTTGAATGCCTACCCCAAAAGCAAGCCGCTGGAGGTATTCAGGAAGGATTGGGGCAATGCCACAGCGGCCCAGCCCATTCCAACCTTCCCCTCGCAGAAGCCGACCAACCAGATTGATTACATTCTGTTCAAACCAAGCAGTAGGTTTGTCGTGCGGGATGTGAAAGTGCTCGATGAACCGGTGGCATCGGACCATCGGCCGATTTTCGCGGTGCTGGAACCGGTAGGCCGTTGAAATGTAATGGGAGAGTGAGCGATGGCGATTGAGAAAGAGGTTCTGTTTTTGTTGCCCCCGGCGTTTCCCGATGCCAAGCAAGGCTCGGGGGACTTTTTTTGCCCCGACTGCGTGACGGTCAACGGGTTGCTGGCCTACCACCCTCATCTGCGCGACCGGATTGAGGTGAAGTCGGCTCCCTTCGCGCGCCCGCGCCAGGAGATCATTGCCCTGTTGGGGCCGGATCATCAGGGGTGCCCGGTGCTGGTGTTGCCGGAGGAGGCTCCACCTGAGAGTGCCCCGGTGCGCCGGTCGATCACCGGCAGGCAGTTTGTTGCCGGGGCGATGGACATCGGGGATTATCTGGCGAGGAAATACAACACGCCTGTGCCGCACCGGTAACCGCCAGCCCCCAAGGTTTCCATGAAGACACCGCTCCTTCCCATGATTCTTGGCGCCCTGGCCGGGGGCATGGGTTGGGGTATACGCGGGCAGTACGGCCACGAGACTGGCGCCATGATGGCCGGCCTTCTGGTCAGTTCGGTGGCGGCCGTTTTGTTCTGCAGACATGCTTCGGGCCTTGGGACCCTGCGGGCCATCGCCTGGGGAACCCTGGGTATGGGCATTGGGGGTTCGATGACCTACGGCCAGATCATTGGCTGGACACAAAACACTGGAAATGTCGGAAATTGGAATGCCTGGGCCTGGGGCATGCAAGGTTTGGCTGTCACCGGGGCCATCTGGATCGGTTTTGGCGGCGCCTTTCTTGGAATGGGGCTCGGCGGTAAACGGTACACGGCCACGGAAATGCTGGTGCTGCTGGCATGCCTGCTGGGGCTCTATCACCTGGGGGTCTGGCTGCTCAACCAGCCGTTCGATCCGAAGAATCAGCAATTGCCGTGGTTGTATTTTTCCAATCGACTCGACAAGCCGCGGTTTGAGTGCTGGGGCGGTTTGGGATTGGCCCTGACCGGCCTGCTTGTTTACCTGGCTGGCAAAAACGACACGCTGGGATGGAGACTGGGGTTGTTCGGGGTGCTGGGCGGCGCGCTGGGTTTTCCTGGCGGGCAATGTTGGCAGTCGTGGCACGCGTGGAACCGGGAGTGGATCGCAACGAGCTGGTTCGGCCCGTGGGCCAACCTGATCAACTGGTGGAACCTGATGGAGATCACCTTTGGCATGGTGATGGGGGCCACGCTGTTGCTCGGGTTGTGGTGGAACCGGGCGAGGATTCATCCGGCGGATCTGGACTGCGAGCTTTCCCAAGGGAAGGCCACCGATGGATGGTTCCTGTTCGCGCACCTGACCCTGCTCAGCCTGGCTGAATTCCTGGAAGTGCCGTTGCTGAACACCTGGTACGGCTTGGGGCTGGTGATGGTGGTGCTGCCGCTGTTGGCCTCGGTGGAGTCTTGCCGTTGGCCGGGGTGGGTTATCGGGCCGGTGGTGGTGCTGCCGATCGCCGGAAAAACCTTGCGGCATGTGGTGGAAAGGCACGGTGAACTGTTGGCG
>JAFMJU010000501.1 GCA_017853285.1 Gemmataceae bacterium | reverse complement strand
GCCTCGGCCGCCAGGGCCAGGCTCAGCGGGCGGATCGGGGAGTCGATCGATCCCGTGGAGCTGGTCTTGGACTTCGTGCCCAGCCGCGATGTCGGCGAGTACTGGCCCTTGGTCAGCCCGTAGATCTCGTTGTTGAACAGCAGCACCTTGATGTCCACATTCCGCCGAAGGGAGTGGATGAGGTGGTTGCCGCCGATGGAAAGGCCGTCCCCGTCTCCGGTCACCAGCCATACCATCAGGTCGGGCTGGGCCATCTTCAGCCCGGTGGCGAAGGTGGGTGCCCGTCCGTGGATGGTGTGGAACCCGTAGGTGTTCATGTAGTACGGGAACCGGCTGGAGCAGCCGATGCCGGAGACGAACACCATCTTTTCCTTCGGGAAATCAAGGGTGCTCAGCGCCTTGCGCGTCTGCGCAAGGATCGAGTAGTCGCCGCAGCCGGGGCACCAGCGGATCTCCTGGTCGCTGGCGAAATCGGCTGGCTTCAGCGTGGGCAATTGCGTGGTGGCCATGGTCGATACCTTCTCGCTAGTTCAAGGATGGGTGTGTGGGTGTCAGTTCTTGAAGAAGCCGTCGATGGCATCCTCGATTTCCGAGACCAGGAACGGCCGCCCCTGGACCTTGTTGAGGCCCTTGGCGTCGATCAGGTACATGCCGCGCAGCAGCAGCAGCAGTTGCCCCGCATTGAGCTCGGGCACCAGGAAATGCTTGAACTTCTTGAACACCTCGCCGGTGTTCTTCGGGAACGGATTGAGATAACGGAAATGAACCTGCCCGATTTTCCGACCCTGGCGTCGGGCCCTCTGGACCGCAGTTGCGATCGAACCGTAGGTGCCACCCCAGCCGATCACCAGCAGATCCCCTTCCTGGTCGCCTTCCACTTCCAGGTCCGGGATGGTCTGGGCGATGTTCGCGACCTTTTGCGCGCGGGTCCGCACCATATGCTCGTGGTTGCCGGCCTCGTAGTTGATGTTGCCGGTGACATCCTGCTTCTCGATGCCGCCGATGCGGTGCTCCAGGCCGGGGGTGCCGGGGATGGCCCAGGGCCGTGACAGTTTTTCGTCCCGCTTGTAGGGCAGGAATTTGCCAGGCTCGCCGGCCCCGTTCTCATGCGACGGACCGTTGCTGGTTCCGTTGGGCGTGGTCGGGTGCTTGATGGTGATCTTCGGCAACTGGTCCACCGAAGGGATGAGCCAGGGTTCCGCGCCGTTGGCGATGTAGCCGTCCGACAGCAGGAAGGTGGGCACCATGAACTCCGTGGCGATGCGGACCGCCTCGAAGGCCATGTCGAAACAGTCGGAAGGGGACCGTGGCGCGATGACCGCCACCGGCGATTCACCGTTGCGGCCGAAAAAGGCCTGCAGCAGGTCGGCCTGCTCGGTCTTGGTGGGAAGTCCGGTGCTGGGACCGCCCCGCTGGACATCGATGATGACCACGGGAAGCTCCGTCATCACCGCCAGGTTGACCGCCTCGGATTTCAGACAGACGCCCGGACCGCTGGTGCTGGTGATGCCCAGCGCGCCGCCATAGGAGGCTCCGATCGCCATGCCGGCCGCGGCGATCTCGTCCTCGGCCTGCAGGGTCTTCACGCCGAAATGCTTCATCTCGGTGAGGGTGTGCAGGATGTCCGAGGCGGGGGTGATCGGGTAGCTGGCGCACACCAGGGTCTTTTCCGCCATCTGGGCGGCGGCCACCAGCCCCATGGACAAGGCCTCGTTGCCTGTCAGCTTGCGGTAGGTTCCGGGTTTGATCTTGGCCTTGGCCACCCGGTACTGCACCGGCATCACCTCGACCGTATCACCGTAGTTGTAACCGGCCTTGAGGGCGTCGAGGTTGGCCTTGAGGATATCGGGCTTCTTGCCGAACTTGGCGTTCAGCCACTTGATGGTCGAGTCCAGGCTCCGCTCGAACATCCAGAAAACCAGGCCCAGGGCGAAGAAGTTCTTGCAGCGGTCCGCGTCCCGCATCGCAAGGTTGCATTCCTTGACCGCCTCGCGGTTCAGCGTGTCAATCGGCACGCGGATGATCCGGAAACCCTTGAGGCTGCCATCTTCCAGCGGGTTGTTGGCGTATTTCGCCTTGGCCAGGTCGTTGGCGCCGAACGAATCGCTGTTGACGATCAGGATGCCGTCGGGAAGCAGATCCTTGATGTTGGTCTTCAGGGCGGCGGGGTTCATCACCACCAGGCAGTTCAGGCTGTCCCCGGGTGTGTGGATATCGGTGTTGGCGAAGTGCACCTGGAAGCCCGATACCCCGGCCAGCGTGCCGGCCGGAGCGCGGATTTCGGCCGGAAAGTCTGGGAAGGTCGCGATGTCATTGCCCATGATGGCCGAGACATTGGTGAACTGGGTCCCAGCCACCTGCATGCCGTCGCCAGAATCGCCGGCAAATCGGATGGTGATCGAGTCAACTTCCTCAACCCGGCGGGGTGAGGTTGGCGCCGTCGCGGACATCATCAGTTCCTTTTTTGGGCCATGAATTCTGTTCGGGGGCGTGGTTGGCTGAGGTGTTGGTCCCTGTGGCGCTCGTTCTGCGGTAAAAAATCACCCACAGGGATACTCATTATCAGCAGGCAAACTGACCGGATCGCCCCGAGGAAATCCCGATAGCTGGCCATGGTGTTGATCGTGCCAAATGCCCGTTCGAAGAACCGGTGAACTGGCAAACGGCTGACACGACTCAATTTACCAGAAAAACCCCCGGCCGGGACAAGACCATGCCGTCTCATTCAGGGCATTTTTCAGGAATTTGGAAGGTACCTCAGGTTAGTGGGGATTAAATAGCCAAATAGCTTTGTTGAATTAAAAGATATTCAGTGAAATACGCGGGTTTGAAATGGCCTTGTTGCTGGGCATTGCAGGGTCGGGTGGGTGCGGTTCCCGGGGTGGTGTGTTACCATGCTGCCCATGACGGGCCACGGTCCCGTCGAGCCTTCCCCCTTCCCGGTTTCGGGTATCTCCTACCTCTCCCCAAAATTTGTCTCAA
>JAFMJU010000500.1 GCA_017853285.1 Gemmataceae bacterium | reverse complement strand
GGCCAGGTGACAGAGGACGATCTGAAGAATTATGTGCGGCAGGCACTGTCGGCAGGTGGTGGCGGCGGTGGTGGCGCCCCGGTGGCCCCGCCGTTGCCGCGATTCGAGGATCTGGGGCCTGTGGAGCGGGTGCCGATGATGGCGATCCGCCGGGCGACGGCCAAGCAGATGGCTTTGGCGTGGTCGCAGATCCCGCATGTGACGCAGAACGACCAGGCGGATGTGACCGACCTGGAGGATTTCCGCCGGTCGCAGAGCGCGGCGAGCAAGGGGCCGAAGCTGACGGTGACGGCGTTCGCGCTGAAGGCGGCGTCGATCCTTCTGCGGGAGTTCCCGACCTTCAACGCAAGCATCGACACGCAGAACAACCAGATCGTTCTGAAGAAGTACATCCACATCGGCATCGCGGTGGACACGGAGGCCGGTCTGCTGGTGCCGGTGGTGAAGGATGTGGACAAGAAGTCGGTGCACGAGCTGGCCGCGGAGGTGACCTCGATCGCGGAGCGGGCCCGCACCAAGAAGCTGGACGGTGCCGACCTAACCGGCGGCACCTTCACGATCACCAACCTGGGCGGGATCGGCGGGACCGGTTTCACGCCGATCGTGAACTGGCCCGAGGTGGCCATTTTGGGCGTGTCGCGCGGGCGGATGGAGCCGGTGCTGAAGGGGGACCAGTGGGTGCCCCGGCTGATGGTGCCGCTGTCGCTGAGCTACGACCACCGGATCATCGACGGCGCTGCCGCAGCGCGGTTTTTGCGCCGGATGGCGGACCTTCTGGAACAGCCGATGCACATGCTGCTGCACGCCTGACCGCGGGCGGGGGCGGCGCCAACATCCGGCGGGCCGGTGGTTTTCCGCCGGCCCGCTCGACTAAATCCAAGAGACGGAAAAGACAGGGGGTGACCCGATGGAAGTGATCAAGGCGCAGGTGGTGGTGATCGGCGCGGGGCCGGGCGGTTACGCGGCGGCGTTCCTGGCGGCGGACAAGGGCCTGAAGACGGTGCTGGTGGACGCCTCGCCGCGGATGGGCGGCACCTGCCTGCAGGTGGGGTGCATCCCGTCCAAGGCGGTGCTGCATGTGGCCAAGGTGATCAACGAGGCGAAGGAGGCCAGCCATTTCGGCGTGAGCTTCGGGGCGCCCAAGATCGACATCAACGGGGTGCGCGGTCACTGGCAGAAGGTGGTGGAGAACCTGACGCGCAACCTGGCCATGCTGCGGGACGCGCGGAAGATCCAGTTTGTCAACGGGCGGGGCACCTTCCTCGACGCCAACACGCTGGTGGTGGACGGCAAGACCCAGATCGTGTTCGAGCACGCGGTGATCGCGACGGGGTCCAGCCCGGCGGTGCCGCCGCTGTTCCAGATCGGCTCCTCGCGGGTGATGGATTCCACCGGGGCGCTGGCCCTGGAGGACATCCCGGCCAAGCTGCTGGTGGTGGGTGGCGGGTATATCGGCCTGGAGATGGGCACGGTGTATTCGGCCCTGGGCAGCAAGGTGTCGGTGGTGGAGATGACCGACGGGCTGCTGCCCGGCGCGGACCGCGACCTGGTGGCGCCGTTGGCCAAGCGGTTGACGGGTCAGTTCGACAAGATCCTGCTGAAGACCAAGGTCACCAAGCTGGAAGAGGTGGGCAAGACCATCCGCGCCACGCTGGAGGCGGCGGACGGGACCACCAGCCTGGAGACCTTCGACCGGGTGCTGATCTCCGTGGGCCGACGGCCGAACACGCGGGACATGGGCCTGGAGAAGGCGGGTATCCCGCTGGACGCGAAAGGTTTCATCCCCACGGACAACCAGCGTCGGTCGGCGGTGCCGCACATCTACGCCATCGGTGATGTGGCCGGTGAGCCGATGCTGGCGCACAAGGCGACCTACGAGGGCAAGGTGGCGGTGGAGGCCCTGTGCGGCGAACCGGTGATCTATGACGCCAAGGCGGTGCCGGCGGTGGTGTTCACGGATCCGGAAATCGCCTGGGCCGGGCTGACCGAGAGCGAGGCGGAGAAGAACAAGGTGCCCTACAAGAAGCTGCGCTTCCCGTGGGCGGGCAGCGGGCGGGCGATGACGCGCGGGCGCACCGAGGGGTTGACGAAGATCCTGATCGACCCGGCCAGCGACCGTGTGCTGGGGATCGGGCTGTCGGGCATCGACGCGGGCGAGATGATCGGCGAGGCGATGCTGGCGATCGAGATGGGGGCCACAGCCCGCGATCTGGCCCTGACGATGCACGCGCACCCGACCCTGTCTGAAACCCTGATGGAGGCCGCGGAGGCGGCCCATGGCCACCCGACGCACGCCATGCCCGCGAAACGCTGAGGCGGGCCGTCCCGGAAGAATCGATGAACGCCCCCATTGACCCGCAAGCGCCCTGGATGCGGCAGATCGCCGCCGCCAGGCATTTGCTGGTGGTGGAGTTCTGGTCGGCGCTGGCGCTGCTCATCGCCCCGGCGGGGATGCTGCTGGTGTGGTTCGCCGCGCCGGTGCGGCAGCCGACGCGCCTGGATGGCATCACCTGGCCGCCCACGGACGACTGGCTGCAGATCTTCCTGATGCCGCTCCTGGCCCTGGGGATCCTGATCGGCGTGGGTGTGTGGGGCCTGTTGAACTCGCTTGAATTCGGCAGGCCGCGGTGGTTCTGGGCGCTGGCGGGGCTATTGGCCTGGCTGGCGGCGGGGTACTGCTTCCCAACGGTCGGGACATTGCCACCTTTCTTGTCTGGTTTCACCGAGAGGCGCGGGGCGCTGGTACTGTATTTCTGGCTGATGGGGCAGGGGGCGTTCCACCTGGCGTGGCCCCGGCCGAGGCAGCACGGGCCCGGCATGGAAAACCGGCTGCCGACGGCCTTCCTGCTGGCGGTGACCTGCTGGATCTGCGGCGTGGGTTTTTGGGCGCTGGGGTACTGGCTGAGGGTGGACCCCGCGCTGGACCAGGCGCTTTTCCCGTACACGCAGTTGACCCTGCTGTGCCTGGTGTCGGCACTGGTGGAGGG
>JAFMJU010000043.1 GCA_017853285.1 Gemmataceae bacterium | reverse complement strand
CCCACACCGGCCATCCAGGAACGCCGTCCAAGGTCGTTGTCAGCCTGTCGCATGGGTTGATGCGCCATGCCTCGTGGAAGATCTGCCGCCATTCCTGCTCGGGATCAACCCTCACCTCGATGGCGTCCAGATTCAGTGCTTTCGGCCCCGCCCCCGGCATGGCCGGCCCGCCCATGGGGGCCCCGGGCCCACTGGGAACGATATGCCAGGTCCCCGCCGGGGTGGAGTAGATCATCTTCTTCGTGTCATGGGTCAGGGCATAACCGGCCACTCCGGCTTGAATCGTCTCGTCCTTGCGCTTCTCCAGGTCATATCGTCGCAGCATCGCCCCGCCGTCAGGCCCACCGGCCCCCCTCCCCGGCGCCTCAGCTCGGGCCAGATAGTACAAGCTTCCCGGGCTCCCAGCCTGCAGGCTCGAGTAATTGCCAGCAGGCATGGGAAGGGCCAGGATTCTCTGGTCAATGCCATCAAAATCAATCCGCACCGGTTCAGGCGCTTTTTTGATGGCAGCAGCGCCAGCCAACGGAGCCGCAGCTCCCGGGGCGGGCGCCGCTGGAGGTACCCCATTGCCGGCGTTTGGCGTGGGTCCGGCCGCGGGAGGGATCGGTGCCTCACCCTTCTCCTCATCGCTTTCCCGGGTGAATGGCGAGGCGACATCCTTGCGCAGCACCACCAGATTCAGCGTGTATTTCGGCCGCTGGCTATCCGCCGAGGATTGCATGAAACCGTGCTTGCTCAGCCCCGTCTCGGTCGAACCGGCAAAGTAGAGGTACTTGCCACTGGCATCAAACACAGGCTCAGTCGCTTCGGTCAGACCATCGGTCACCGGATAGACCTTGTCCTCTGCTACCGAGTAGATCTGCACGCGCGAGATCTTGGCCCGGGTATCCGTGGCGAAGGCGATCCATTTGCCGTCCTTTGACCAACTGCTGTTCTTCTGCCCGCGCGAACGGCCGTCCGGTGAATCGGCGATTTTCTTCACCGTTCCGGTTGGGATATCCAGAAGGTAGAGGGTATCGGCCTGGTCGCTGTAGGTTGCCTTGGTCGAGTCGGGTGAAAACACCAGATTGGTGTAATACCCCGCCCCCTGCAGCTTCACCTTCCGGGTCTCACCCTTGCCGTTTTGGGGAGCCAGATGCAACTCATAATTCCCTGATGCATCCGAGAAATAGGCCACCCATTTGCCATCTGGACTCCAGGCTGGCGACCGTTCATGGGCGCCTGCGGTGTTGGTCAGGTTGCGCGGGTCCCCCTTCTCCGCCGGCACCGTCACAATCTCGCCACGAAACTCAATGGCGGCCCTCGCCCCGCTGGGGGAGACGGCCGCACCTCGGGCATATTTGCTCCCCTTGGCAAAACGCGACCGGGTCTCCACCAAATCGGTAACCAAACCGACCGGCACCCGCACACTCTTGCGCTCTGCCGTGTCAAACCGGTGCAGGTACCCCGCCTGCTCGAACAGGATACCGCTCCCGTTCACCGCGATATCCAGAACCGGAAAATCGGCAAAATGGGTCACCTGTGTCACGGCCTTGGTGGCCGGATCGTAGACAAACAGGTTGTATTCACCTGCCCGATCCGATCGGAAAACCACCTTCCCCCCGTACCAATTCGGGTCGAGGTCATTGCAGCGACCCTCAGGCTGGGGGATCTCCTCCACGGCGTGTGTCGCCCGGTCATAAACCCAAACGCGGGAATGAGTGCCGCCCCGGTAATTCTTCCATTGCCCTGTCACATCCCGGTGCGGGCAGTAAGCGATCTTTTTGCCATCGGGCGATATCGAAGCCTCCCAGGCGTTTGGGATGGGGAGCTGCGTCGGCATGCCCCCGGCCACCGGCACGGTGAACAATTGCTGATGCCGGGTGGTGAACACCTGGCGATTGGAGCCAAATAAAATGGCGCTGCCATCCGGCTCCCAGCCACGAACAACATCCGCCGCCGGATGGGTGGTCAGGCGCTTGGGCGCTCCGCCAGAGACCGGCAGCAGGTACACATCGGTGTTGCCGTCATACTGCGCGCTGAAGGCGATCCAGTTCCCGTCCGGCGAGAAACTGGGGTTCGATTCCACCCCGGCATCGCTGGTCAGCCGGCGCGGATTCGATCCATCCAAATTGGCGATCCACAAATCCTCGGCGTAGACAAAGGCGATGTTTTTGCCGCTCACCGCGGGCTGGCTGACCAGCCGGGTGTCCTTCACATCCGGGGCGGCCTTCGCGGCCCCGGCCAACAACCCTATCGCCAGCGCCCCAAACCGAAAATACCGACGCATCACGCCACTCCTTCGCATCATCCAACTCGTGGATTCCCTGATTCCAGACTACCCTACCGCCACAGCGTCTGCACGGCCTGCCGCACGGTGTTCAGATGGATCTCCACAGTGTCCGCCACTTGACGGGCGTACCCGCCCGCCATGCTCACTGCCACAGGCAATCCAGCCCTCAACGCACGGTCAAAAACCCGGCGGTCCCGCTCAGCCAAGCCCTCCATGGTCAAAGACAATTTCCCCAGCGTGTCATCCCTGTAGGGGTCCGCTCCCGACACATACAGGATAAAATCCGGGGTACTCCGTTCGAAAGCCTCCCCCAATGCCCTGTCCAGCTCCTCCAGATAGGCGACATCATCCGTCCCGTCAGGCAGCGCCACATCCAGGTCGCTGGTTTCCTTGCGCAGAGGAAAATTCTTCGCCCCATGGACCGACAGGGTGAATACCTCCGGCCGGTCTGCCAAAATCGATGCAGTCCCGTTCCCCTGGTGCACATCCAGATCCACGATCAGCACGCGCCGCGCCTTGCCGGTCTCCACCAGTTCCAGCGCGGCGATGGCGGAGTCGTTGAAAACGCAGTACCCCTCTGCCGCGTCCCGAAAGGCGTGGTGGGTACCGCCCGCCAGGTTGACTCCAACCCCGTGGTCCAACGCGGCCTGGCAAGCCTCCACCGTGGCCCCGCTCGATCTCAGCGACCGCTCGATCATCTGCGGCGACCAAGGGAATCCCAACCGCCGCACCTCGGCCTCGGAAAGCAGCCCCCCAGTGGCTCGGTAGACATAATCCAAACTGTGGGCGCGCAGCAGTTGTTCCCGCATGGCCTCGGGTGGATCTGCCCAGCCCCGATGGGCTAGCCCCTCAGCTTCCACCCGCTGCCGCAATAGCGCATACTTGCGCATGGGAAACCGGTGCCCATCGGGCAACGGCAGCACATATCGGTCGGTGTAGAAAAGGGTCATTCCCACATTGTAGAAACAGGCAAAACCGCCCTGGTGTGAAAATGCCGCACTCGACCACTCTGGTGAAAAACCCCTTTTTCAGCCTGAAACGCATGCCAGACGGCCGGCTCCTGATGTCGGTCGAATGCGGCACAACCGCCGTGTACGACATCCATTTTTTCCTGGATGCCGAGGAAACATCCCGTTGGGAACAGGGTGGCCCCGCCTGGGTCGAATCCATGGCCAACAAGGTCATGGCTTTTCCAGATCACTTCAAGGACCGCGCTTGCGATCCTGATGCCTGATTATGGGTGGATAAAAAAACAGAAAGGTCGCACTAACCATCCGGCCAAGCCGGCCAAATCAAGAACAGTTGTTGCCAAACCAACGAAGCAGCGCCACCTGGGTCTTCCCATCGATGATCTCACCCTTGCGGATCATTTCGAGCGCCTGGCAACTGGGGACAAAATGGGCGGTCAAATCCTCGTCCGGCTCGGGATTGGGGGGGCCCTGCTTCAGCCCGGTCGCGACAAACAGGTGGATCACTTCCGAAAGCAGACCGGGCGACGGAATAAAATGCCCCAACTGGTGCCAGATGGTCGCCTCCAAACCGGCCTCTTCCACCAACTCCCGCTTGGCGCAGTCCAGCGGATCCTCTCCCGGTTCCAGCGTGCCGGCGGGTATCTCCCACAGCCGCTGGCCAACCGCCGGGCGCATGTTCTGCAGCAGGCACACCTGGTCATCCTCACGAATGGCCAGGATGGCCACCGCACCGGGATGGATTATCACATCCCGGCGGATCGGTCGCCCGTCCGCCGAGGTGCCCTCCTCAACATAGACCTGAATGCGGCGCCCCGTGTGCGCCAACCTGCGGCTGGTGTTGCTCATACCCTCAGGCTATGTGATCCGGCCCGGGGTTGCCAGACACCCCTCACACGGAAACCGGCGTGCAGGCCTCGCGGGCCGCGATCTCTTCCTTGAACAGCGTGCGCACCTTCCGCCGCATGATCCGGTCCACCAGCCACGGGAACAGCTTGTTCACCAGCAGCAGCAACCGTCCCTGACGGGTCAGGAATACCCGGTCCTTGCCTTTTTCCGAAGAATTCCACACTGCCTCGGCCACCTGCTCGCTGGTCATGCCGCGCATGTGATCCAATTGCACCTTGGCACTCTGCTTCAGCATGTTCTGGCTGAAGTTCGTCTGGGTCAGACCAGGCGCCACCATCAGCACATCCACCTGGTCCTTGGAAAGCTCGCTGCGTAGCCCGTCGGTGAAGGCATGCACCGCGAACTTGCTGGAGCTGTAATCGCTGCGGGCTGGGAAGGCCCGCTCTCCTACAATGGAACCGATGTTGATCACCTGGGCGCTGTTCCCCAGCTTCAACAGTGGAAGCAGCGTTCGCGTGGTCTCGGCCAGGCCGAAAACATTCACCTCGAAAATCTTCCGAAGCTGGTCCTGGTTGCCGTCGATGAAATGCCCGGTCGCCCCAATGCCGGCGTTGTTGACCAAAATATCCAGCCCGCCAAGCTCCTTCAGGCAGAAAGTCGCCAGGTTCTGCCGATCCGCCTCGCTGGTCACATCCCCCGCCACCGTGCGCAAGGTGCCCGGCAGGTTCATTCCCGCCACTTCCGCTTCCAGCAGTTTCAGCAGATCAACCGACCGTGCCTGGGCCACCACGGTCATGCCCCGTCGCACGCCCTCGATGGCCAACGCCCGGCCAATGCCCTGCGAAGCTCCCGTGACCACAGCCCTAAGGCCCTGCAGCGAACGCTTTCTGCCCATGATTTCCACCCTGACAAAAATGCCAACACGGTTTCCCTGTCAGGGAGTCTAGCCCCGGTTGGCGGATTGGGACGCCGGGGGAAAAGAAATGATCCGGGAAATCCCGGAAGCCTATGCTTGGCGCGCCTGTGTTGCGGGTTGCGCGGATTGTGCCGGCAAACTGGTACCCCAGTTGGCATCCGGCCCAAGGTCGGCACTCAGCAATCGTTGGGCCTCCTCCAGGGACTTCCCGATGTCACCACCCTGGCGGAACCACCCTTCCAGGGCCCCTTGCACCCTCTCCAATTGACCGCCAGCCAGTGTTTGGGACCCCTTGGCCAAAAGGCCCCTCAGCCTCCGCGGATTCACTTGGGCCACCACACACCAACCTAGGAGCAACAAACCAGGCAGAAAGGAGATAGCCATCAGGGAAATTGCCTTCAGGAAGAAGGAGGTGGGCAAATCTGTGTCAAACCACCAAGATTTCGCGAGCCGCCAGCCCACCCAGCCAACCATCCCCGCCACCAGGAAGTTTCCAGCCACCACGGTGACCAACCCACCCAGACCGGAGGTGGCCAAGCGGGCAGATTCCCTCCCGGCGGCATCCACATCAGCCTCCACCCGGGCCAGCAGCTCGGGCCTGATGTCCGATAGCGTCCACTGCTTCAAAAACCCGTCCAGGGCGGCCCCCAATCCGGTGGGCGGCTCTGTTTTGCCCCCTGGCTTGACCGTTTTTTCGTTCACCCCGATCCGGTCCAGCCCGGCGTCCTCCAGGGTGCGCCTGGCATCATGCTCCACCGCGGCCAGCGAATCCTGGAAACTCTCCCCCAAGGCCTCCGCGATATGCCTCAGCGGGCCCAGACCCCGTAACGCCCACAGAGCCGAGGCTCCCAGCGCCCCCGCCACGCCCAGGGCTCCACCCCGCAGCCCCCGGCTCAGCGCCCAACCCGTGGCCAATGGCTGCATCCTCGCCCGCGCCCAGACCGCGGGAAACAGAAACGGCCCCACCCGCTCTCCTAGTTCCTTCCAGGCCGCCTGCTTCACCACCCGGGCGAAAGCATCCGCCGCCTTGGGTTGGGATATGGCTTGCCAATAAGCCTGTTCCTGCCGGGACTGCCCGTCCTGGGCCAGCGCCCGCAAACGCTCCGCGTGGTCTCGGAAGGGTTGCAGCAGGGGCGCGGCCAAAGCGTGCGCAGACTGTCGAAGGAAGGCGTCTTGCCGCAGTAGCGGCATCCGGCTGCCATCCCCGGGCCGCAGCAAGGCCTGCCGCAGCCTTTCAATCCCCCCGTCACCCGGCTTGACCGAAGCCACCACAAACAAGCTGGACCGGTCCACGGGGAAGCCCATCTCGGTCAACCGTTTGCCAAAATCCAGCGCGATCGATTCGATCGTCTCCGGATACCGGTCCGCCTTGGTCAGCACGAACAGCCATCGCTTGCGCGGCGCCCACCGGCGCAACTCCTCAAGCACCTGCAGGTTGGCCCGGCGGTCCGGGTCGGTCACAAACAACACCAGGTCCGAGCGCTCCAAAACCTGGCGGGTCACCCCGTGGTGCCGCTCGATCATGCCATCGACATCGGGCGTGTCGGCCAGCACCACACCCCTTGGCACACCACCTTCCACCAGCACGGGTTCCAGCCCCGGCATGGCAGGCAGGTGGGCCCGGTCCAGTGGATGAATCGCCAGGTAGGGTTGGCTGGTGTGGCAGCGAACCGTGTCCGAGCTGGGACTCGCTCCGGATTTTTCAATCAACGCGTTGAATAATTCCGACTTGCCTACACCGGTCCCCCCCAGCATCACCACCAGCGCCGGCACCGATGGAGGAACCTCCAAGGCGGCGAGCGCCCTGTCCAGTTCCACACCCACCCGGGCGGCCGGGGCCCAACTGTCCGCAACCAGCAACTCCTTGCGAAACTGCCCCACGCGCCCGGCAAGCGCGGCGATCCACGGCAACAGGTTGGCCCCCGCTGGCGATTTTTCTTTGGTTTGCGCCTCGTGGGGGTGTTCACTCATGGTCAGGTTTCCGTGTCAGCTCGGTGGCCAGCCTTCGCATTTCTTCCACCGGGAAGGATGTCAGCCGATCCGTTTCCTTCAGTTTTTCGCCCAATAAAGCAGGCAAAAGGTGCTGCCTCAGATGGTCGGCGATTTCCCGCCCCCGCTGCTCGCGCCAGGCCCGGTCGGCCTCCTCCAGCACGCCGCGAAAATGCATCCTGTCCGCCATGCGGGCCAGCACCGCGGCCAATCCGGCTCCCCCGGCCACCAACCCGCCAGTCCCCAGGGAGCCCAGCACCACATGGCTGCCCAGCAGCCCCCCCGCGAAACTGAGATCCAGGACAAACAGCCCCAGCCCACCCACGGCGGTCATATCCAGCACGGTGGGCAGGGTATGCGCCAGGGTGGGGTTTTTCTCCACCCATTCCTTTGCCGCCTGGCGTAGCGTGCCTTCCCAATCGGTTTTTGGGGCGGGCAGGGTCACCGCTTCCAGGGCGGCCCTGGCCTGCCGGCAACGGTCACTGTCCAGTTTCCCCACCCACGCCGGCAACCGGTCACGCCACTTGTCCGTCAACTCCTCCGCCACTTTCAGCAGCGACTTGCGCTCAGCCACCTCCAACCGCACCAATTCACTCCCCGGCCCGGGCTGGCTGATGGCCGAACGGATCGTTTCCGTCACCACCTGAAACCCGCCCTGCAACCATCCGCTGATCCGGCTGATGGGGTAGGTGATCCATTGGAACATCCGATTCTGCCCCGCCCGGGATTCCTCCATCAGCACCTCCAGCGTGCGGCCGATGGGAAACTCGTGCCCCGCCACCGCCAACCCCGCCCTGGCCAGATCCTCGTCTAGCGAGGCGCGCCAGCCTTGGCGTTCCTTCCTCGCGGCCTCGGCCCTGTCTGCCAGTTGGCCGATCCACTCGCGGGTGGAAGCTCCCGCCTGGAGCAGCCCCTCGGCGGCCACCTTCTCCGCGTCCAGTCCCAGTAGCAATGAGGCTAGCGAGGGGGCCCCCTCCGTCACAGGCCGCAGATCCTCCAAGCTCGGGTTGGCCGAGAACGGCCAGGCATGGACCGGGCAGCCCCTCAGAAATTCCTCCAGGGTGCGTTTATCCTCCCGCTTGCCCTGAAACTTGGCCCGCCAGGGCAGGTCCGGCCGCGTCAGCTTGTCATCCAAAAGATCAGCCCATTTCAGCCGGGCTTTCTCCGCGCTGGCAACCTTTGTGATCAGGATCACCAAACGCGCCGCCACCTGGCAGCAACGCGCCAGCTCCTCCACCACCTTCTGGTCGGCGTAGGAATCCCCGGTCACCACGAAAACCACCACCTCGGCGCGCCGCAGCACGCGCTCCGCCCGCTCATGGTTGGCAATTTCAAGGCTATTGAAATCCGGAACATCCACTAAAAATAGCCCGGGCGCTCCCGGGCCGGCCTCGCCGCGGGACTCGCCCCCAAGCCGTTCAGCCGAACGGTACCAGACTAGCCCCTGGCCGTCCTCCTGCCGGAGCCGGTCCGGCCGGTCCAAGGGCCGCAGGTCGAAGCCCGGCAACACGGACCGCAGGGCCGGCCCCCGCTCCGCCTGGTCCCACTGCTCGGGCACCGCCATGGCGCACCCCCGTGACAGGGGTCGTATTTCATCCCCAGCCGGCACCTCGATGCCGGTCAGTTGGCGGAACAGGGTGCTTTTCCCGGCGCCGGTCGGACCGTACAAGGTGGCGACCAGCGACAGCTTCCCACCTTGGCGACGCAAGGCTCCCGACCTCTCCAGCAAGGCCCTCCAACTAGTGGGGACCTCTTCCTTTTCCCCCAGCAGATGCAGCAACTCGGGCACCAGGGTGGCTAAACGGTCTGTGGAGTCCAGAAAGGAGTCAAGTTTCATGCACGAAACCCGTTGCTCGTTGGATCGTGAAAAAAGCGCAGGCATCCCACCCGGAAGCGGCTGTCTCATTTTACCGCATCCTTGGAGGGACAACCTCCCTGGGCCCTGCCCAAAACTGCTAATATGGCATGTCATCTGGTTGAATCTGTTTCCCACGCTTCTTCCCCGGGCGTTTCCATGGCTGATAACCCACCGTCACCAGATATTCGTGCCGCCGCCCTGGATCTTTTGGAAAAATGGCAGGATGCCATCGAACAGGGTAAACCCGTCTCGCCCGAAAGCCTGTGTTCAGGCCAACCGGAATTACTGCGGGCCCTGGAGGATCAAATTCGGTCGCTTTACCGATGTGAGAAAATCCTGGCACCGAATCTGCCTGCCCCCTCCAACTCCCAACCCGCCGGGCCCAGGGTGCTGCTCGAACGCTACCGACTGGAGGCCCTGATTGGCGAGGGAGGGCATGGCCAGGTCTGGAAGGCGATAGACATCCAGTTGGATCGCCCCGTCGCCATCAAGGTGCCCAAACCATCGAGGCAACTGGCCCCCGACGAGATCGACCAGTTGCTCAAGGAGGCCCGCCGGGTGGCTCGCCTTCGCCACCCGGGAATCGTCCCCGTTTACGATGCCCGGCCTGAGGGGGCGGCGCATGTCGTCATCAGCGAGTGGATCGACGGTACCAATCTCGAGGCTGTTCTGGGCCAGGGCCCACTCGATCCCAAACGCGCCCTCTGCCTGGCCTCGCAACTGGCAAGGGCTCTGGAATACAGCCATGCCCAAGGCATCATCCACCGCGACATCAAGCCGGCCAACCTGCTGCTCGATGCCGAGGGGGATCTGAAAGTTTGCGACTTCGGCATCGCGGCCAATCAATTGGAATTGCTCGGCTCCACGGACCGGCGTTACACGCTCGCCTACGCCAGCCCCGAACAACTCCGTGGCGATCCGCTCGATCACCGCTCCGACATCTGGGGGGTGGGTGTTGTCCTGTTTGAAATGCTCACCGGCACGCTCCCCTTCCCAGGCGCATCGGTCCATAACCAGCGCCATGCTATTTTGACCCGCCCCCTCAACCGCCCCGACGGCATGGACCCCCACACCTGGGCGGTCCTGGACCGTTCCCTGAACAAAGAACCGGGCGGGCGCTTCCAATCCGCCGGCGAGCAGGCCGAGGCCATCGAGGATGAACTCCTCCGACTGGAGGTCGGCGAGAGTGAACGCACCGCCCGGGCCGAGACCGGCCGTCGCTTGGCCGCCACGGGCGCTTTTCTCGCGGTAGCCCTGCTGGTATTCGCCCTGCTGTATTCCTTTTCCACCATCAACTCTTCTGGCGCGGCATCATCAGACGGCCCGGAAAGTCCGCAAGCCCGCTTTTTTCCACGCTCCACCGCAGACTCCCTGCGGGATAGCCTTGTCGGCACCCCCGGCCTGCTCGACTGCCGGGAGGGCGTCACTTGGGAACTGGCCCAGGCCAGGCAGCGCGAATGGGCCGCTTATCTGGGTTTGCCTGTCGAAAAATCCTTTTATCTGACAAACGAAGCCCCGGTGCTTTTTCGCCTTGTTCCCCCGGGCATTTACATCGCCGGAACGGAAGGCCACGGGCCGGACTCCCCGAGGTACGAGGTGCGGCGCCAGGTCACCATCAGCCGGCCCTTTTATCTGGCCAGGCACCTGACCACCCAGCGCGAATGGGAGGAATTGATGGGGGAGAACCCCAGTTGGTTCTCAAGGCTGGGTGGCGGCGCCTCCAGGGTCCGGTCATTCAACACGGCCGATTTGCCGGTAGAATCCGTCAGCCAGGAAATGGCCTGGAAAGCCTGCGCCAAATTGTCGGCAAGAATGGGTGCCCAGGTGTTCCTGCCAACTGAATGGCAATGGGAATACGCCTGTCGCGCCGGCAGCGTTTCCGATTTTCACCCGACAGCCGACGGCGGCGTCCCGCCCAATCCCTATCAGATTTCCGCGGACGACCCCGGACAAACCCGCCTGGGTCTGGAAGGAAGCACCCACCCGGTTGAGACCCGAGCCCCCAATGCCTTCGGTCTGTACGACATGCACGGCAATGTCGCTGAATGGTGCGCCGACATGTTCGTGGCTGATCCGGGCCGCATTCTGATCGACCCCTTCTCACCCCGGGGTGAGTCTCCTGTCGCCCGGGGCGGTTCCTGGCGAGACAAACCCGAAGACTGCCGCGCGTCCCGCCGTGTTCCGGGCATCTTCATGCCGTCGGCAACCGGAATCCGCTTCGCGATGTTGGCCGAGTGACCCTTAGGGATCACCCGCCATGGACCATCTGCTGCAGCGCGAGAACCAGCGCCTGGGTACCCTTCTTTCCCATGCCCTGCGACTGCACCGCGATATACAACTGCTGCGCCAGGGCCAACCCTGGCATGAATAGCCCCATCCGGCGCGATTCCTCCAGGGCGATTCCCATGTCTTTTATGAAATGCTCCACATAGAAGCCGGGCTCGAAATCCCCTTTCAAAACCCTGGGCCCAAGGCTGGTCAGGGAAAAACTGCCAGCCGCCCCGCTGCTCACCGATTGCAGAACCTTCTCCACATCCAGCCCCGCGCGGAACGCGTAAGTCAACGCCTCGCACACCCCGATCATGTTTCCAGCGATCAAGATCTGGTTCACCATCTTGGCATTCTGGCCGGATCCAGCCGGCCCATGGTGCACGATGATCTTCCCCATGGCGGCAAACAGGGGCCGCACCGCCTCCAGCACATCGCCATCCCCGCCCACCATGATGGAAAGGGCCGCGTTGCGAGCCCCGATATCCCCGCCCGTCACCGGAGCATCCAGGCTGAACACCCCCTTGGCCTTGGCGCTGTCGTGGATTTGCACCGCCAGGCTCGGTTTGCTGGTCGTCATGTCCACCAGGATCGTCCCGGGCCGGGCTCCCGCCAAAGCCCCGTTGGCCCCCAGGAATACCTCCTCCACATCGGAGGGAAAACCAACAATCCCGAAGACCACATCGCACATTCCCGCCAATTCGCGAGGACTTTCGGCCCATTTGGCCCCGCGTTGGAGCAGGGTTTCCGCCTTTGCCTTGGTCCGGGTATGCACGACTGCCTGGTACCCGGCCGTCATCAGGTGACCGCACATGGAGTTGCCCATCACCCCGGTGCCCATCCAACCGATGGTGGTTTTTCCAGGTTGCGCCAGTTCCGGCATGTTCCGTCTCCCGTTTGCTTCACTGCCAGCATCTTCTTTCCAGAATTCCCATGATACCCGGCCCCGGCCACCCGCCAACCACTTGGCACCATAAGGGGTTCCCCGCAGGCACAATCCAACTTTCCGGAAAATCTGGCGGACTTTTCGGCTTTTGACCAGCCTTTCCCTAAAGCCTGACCGGCAATCATTGGGCAGATTATCTTTGTCGCCCTCCCAGCCTCCATGGAGGCTGGGGCTGAGGTCGAAAATAGCCCGTCAGTCAGCGATTTTGGGGTGTAGCATGCCTTGGTCGGCGGTGTTCCGGACTCCCGCATGGATCCAGACACTGGCATTCTGGCTGTCCCTTGCGTGGTTGGCTGCGCAAAGCGGGCCGGCTCGGGGCCAGTTTCTCGGTGGCCGCCAGGACCTTCCGGCTTCCCTGCATGGCCAAATCATTGACTGGTCCGATGAGAACGGGGCCGACAACCGCATCTGGTCCGAGGTTTTGGGAGCCCCCCGATCGCTTTATGTCTACCTGCCGCCGGACTACGACCCCGGCACCCCGCAGCGTGTGATGTTCTGGTTCCACGCCTACCTGCAAAAAACCGGATGGTTCGCCAAGAACCTGCTTTCCGAGATGGATTCCAAAATGGCCTCCGGGGAACTGCCCGGCATGGTCATAGTCTTCCCTGACGGCTCGCAGGCCTCCAGGCGCCGCAAGCTGTCGCTGCCCGCCGCCACGCTGTTCATGAACAGCGAACAGGGCGAGTACGAGTCTCATGTGATGGACGAGGTGTGGCCGCTCGTCCATGAAAGGTTCAACCTCTCAGACCGCAAGGAAGACCATCTTTTCGCCGGAGCCAGCATGGGTGGCAACGCGTCCATGCGCATGGCCTTGCGCCACCGTGATCGTATCGGCGCTGCCATCAGCATCTTCGGCCCGCTCGACCTGCGTTATCAAGACATCTGCGGAGGCTTCCTGGGCAATATCCCCCGGCCCGAGCCACGCACCAATTACAACCGCCCCAGGCTCCCCGTGGCCCGCCTGGCGGGCGTGGTTCCCGTGCGCCTGAAACAGTTTGCCGAACCGCTGTTCGACCTGCGGGACCCGGAAGTGGCCCAGCACATCCGGATGCAAAATCCCAGGGACCTCCTCGAGGACCTGGATGTGCGGCCTGGTGAACTGAAAATCCTCGTGGCCTATGGCCGGTTTGACGATTACAACTTCGATTCACAGGGCCGCGCCTTCGCCCGGGCAGCCAGGGAACGCGGCCTCGAGGTGGAGGAGGTGGTCGACCCGTGGGGGCGCCACTCACGCAGGACCGCCGACCGTTTGTTCCCGTCCGCACTGGATTTCATCGATCGATACTGGGCTGAGGGTGCTG
>JAFMJU010000499.1 GCA_017853285.1 Gemmataceae bacterium | reverse complement strand
GCCAGCATCTGAGGCATTGCGCCGAAAGAATTGGGGGCCCCGCGACCCTCCCACCGAATCATCCGGCACAAATGCCTCCACGCCGCCCGGATTCCCTCCTGGTTGCCGCCAGATTTTTTCCAGCAGGATTGCCCTGAACCCCAGGTTCGCCCAATCCCGAAAAAGGCATTCAGGAACCAAGGCCAAATCGCCCATGAAATCCCGCGCCAGGGTTCTGGCGTTTTCAACCAAAACCAATCCGTGGCCAAATTGAGCAAGCATTTGAATGGAACCTCCGGGGCCGATTTCACCTTTTATTTTGCCTGAAACGCCATACGAATTAATGGTCCCGAGCCTTGTGGTCACCGTCCTTCAGTCTTTAAACTACGGCGAAGGTGACAGGCACCTCAATCGAACTGTGGGCAACGCCGGAGACGGTGATGGGGAAGACCTTGGTAATCGACATCGGGGGCACCCATGTCAAATTGAAACTCCAAGATCAGGAAGAAATCAAAAAACTGGGCTCCGGCCCGGATTTGACACCCCTATCCATGCTCGAAGGGATTTCAGAAATCCTCAAGGAATGGAAGCCCGCAAGGGTCACGATGGGTTACCCCGGTCCGGTTGTCAAAGGAAAGATTCACCTGGAACCTGCAAACCTTGGACGGGGTTGGGTTGGATTCGATTTCGAGGAGGCATTTCAATTGCCGCTCAAAATCATCAATGACGCCGCCATGCAGGCCATGGGGAGCTACCAGGGGGGCAGAATGCTGTTCCTTGGCTTGGGAACCGGTTTGGGAACGACTTTCATCATCAACAACCTGGTGGCTCCACTGGAATTGGGACACTTGCCCTACCGAAAAAAAATGAGTTTTGAACAATGGGTTGGCGCGGCGGGCCTGGACCGATTGGGAAAGGCCCGATGGCAAAAATCAGTCCACGATGTGGTGAACCGCCTGCGGGACGCCTTCATTGCTGATTATGTCGTGCTAGGTGGGGGTAATTCCAAGAAATTGGATGACCTGCCCCCAGGATGCCGAATGGGTGATAACAAAAACGCCTTCCTGGGAGGGGAACGGGTCTGGGGTGGGGAATTCACCTTTTGAATTGGCCGCCCGGATCCTTCAGGCGAATGGATTCCTTGCAACCACCGCAAGGTGGTGCAGGGAACTCCAGAATGGAAAAACCTCCTCAAAACCGGCCAGACCTACCATTTTCTCCTGCTCCGCCTTCGGCAGGGGATGCAGGCCCCTTTCAAAGTCCTCCCGGAAGGAAGACCATTTCCGCGCAGACAAACCGCGCGCGCTGGCGAATCCCCACCAAGCCCGCATCCAGGTGTGGAATTCCTGTTTTTTTTCCCAGCAGGCGTCCATCAATATCAGGATGCCTCCAGGCCTCAACAGGGATCGCAATGCTTTTAAAAACTCCAGCTTTCCCGCCAGGCCTGGTATGAAATGAAGGACCAGGTTACAGGCAATCGCATCAAATTCGCCCTGGTGGTTCAAACGGGCGACATCCCCAACAATCCATTCGATTTCCGGTTCAAACCCAATTTCCCGGGCCGATGCCTCCAACTTTTTTCTGGCGATATCCACCATTTGGCCTGAAAGGT
The DNA here is from genome assembly GCA_017853285.1 of Gemmataceae bacterium. Classification (GTDB taxonomy): domain Bacteria; phylum Planctomycetota; class Planctomycetia; order Gemmatales; family Gemmataceae; genus UBA6894. The sequence continues at coordinate 1,413 of JAFMJU010000499.1, read as the reverse complement.
CAACACCGGTCATTTTCCATCCGGGTTTGTTCCTGGCAAAGCAGTCCAATTCAGCCCCGGTTCCGCACCCGGCAACCAATACTTTCCCATGTTCTCCGATCACCCCGGAAAACATGGCGAGGCATATCTCAAAGAAAGAATCGTAGCCGGGAATGATCTGGCGAATGAAACGGTCGTATTCGCGACCGTAATCGGATTCAAAATCAAACGCCTTGCCTTCCAAGCCACCCAAAGCCTCGGTCATTTCCTTCAAACCACCCGGCGATTCATTCACCCACCGGATAGTGAACCGGCGTATTCGCCACATAATCCAATCGGGCCAATTCCACACAGGCCCTTTCGAAATCACCCGCCGTGGCCGTGTGGGTCATGATCACCATCTGGACAGACCCACCGGCCTGTTCGTCCGGGATCTCATGCTGGATGACCGAGGAGATGCTGATCTGGTGCTTGGCCAAAACCCCGGAAATACCGGACATCACGCCTGGTTTGTCAGAAACCAATAGGCGCAGATAAAAGCGACTGCTGATCCCACCGGGCCGGACCATCCGAACCTCGGGAGCGGAAAATGACCATAGACGGCCGGTTTGGTGCAGGGCAAACTCCCTGCCAATCGCCAGGCTGATGATATCCCCGACCACAGCGCTGGCGGTTGGCATGCCTCCCGCGCCCAACCCGTAAAAAAGGGTATCGCTTACCGCGTCGCCCACCACGCGGATCGCGTTGTAGGCACCGCGAACCTGGGCCAATGGAGTGGATTTGCGGAGCAACACCGGTGAGACATGCATCGCCAGGCCGTTGTCAGAGCTCCAACACTCGGCCAGCAGCTTGATGGTGTAACCCAATTCATCGGCGTATCGAATGTCCAGGCGATCAACCTGGTCGATTCCGCGCCTTGGGATCGAATCGAGACCGACATCGGCCTTGAAACCGATTTGGGCCAACACCATGAGCTTATGAGCCGCATCGGTGCCATCCACATCCAAGGTGGGATCCGCTTCGGCGTAGCCCAGACTTTGGGCGGCACTCAAAGCTCCGGAGTAATCCAGGCCTTCCTCGCACATCCGGGAGAGGATGTAGTTGCTGGTGCCGTTCAGGATCCCCTGGATGGCGACGATCCGGTTGGCGGCAAGTCCACGAAGGAGGGCGGCGATGATGGGAATCCCGCCACCGACACTTCCCTCGAAAGCAAGGCACCGTGCGTTTTTCCGGGCTGTATCAAAGATTTGTTTGCCATGCTGGGCCAGAACCGCCTTGTTGGCGGTCACCACATCCTTGCCGGACCTGAATGCACCCTCGATCGCCATGAGGGCCGAATCGCAGCCCCCCATCAGTTCGACAATCAAATCAATATCCGGGTCCTGGAGGATTGTCGCCATGTCCGTGGTTATCAGCCCCGGTGGGACATTCACC
>JAFMJU010000498.1 GCA_017853285.1 Gemmataceae bacterium | reverse complement strand
GGCATTTTCTGGCGGACCAGTTCATTGGCCACATGCAGGGAGGGGAGTGTTCCCGCATCGGTCCAGTAGCCCTTGAGAGTGTGGCTTCGCAGTCTGCCCTGGCGCAGGTAGTGATTGTTCACATCTGTGATTTCGAGTTCGCCGCGGCCTGAAGGCTTGAGGGTACGCACCACCTCGAAGACATCGGGCGGGTAGAGGTATATACCGGCCACCGCCAGATTGCTTTTGGGATGTTTGGGTTTCTCCTCGATGTTGATTACCACGCCGTCTTTCAGTTCCGCCACGCCGTAGCGCTGCGGGTCGGCCACTTCCTTCAGCATGACCTGGGCGTCGTTGGGGTGCGCGGCGGCCTGGCTGACGAAATCGGCCAGGGCGTCGTCGAAAATGTTGTCGCCCAGGATGACCAGGCTGCGGGCGTTTTGGCTGAAAAGTTCGGCAAGGCCCAGCGCCTGGGCGATGCCCCCGGCCTCATCCTGAACCCGGTAGGTGAGGCGGCAATCGTAATCCTTGCCGGAGCCGAACAACTCCACAAAGTCGCCCATATGCTCGGTACCGCTGACCAGCAGGATGTCGCGGATGCCCGCACCCACCATCTTTTTCAGCGGGTGGTAGACCATGGGGTAGGGGCCCACGGGGAGCAGGTGCTTGTTGGTGACTTTGGTGAGATCACCCAGGCGGGTGCCCTTGCCGCCGGCCAAGATGACGCCGCGCAGGGGAGGAGTGTTTGATGCCATCATCCGTTTCTTTCAAAAAATGGCCATTTGGGACGGGAGAAACTGCCAGGCAGAATGGCCAAGGATCACCGGGGGTAGGCTTTATGTCAACCGAGAACCCTGGCGAGGAACCGTGAGGCGCGCTCGGTTTTGGGGGAGTCAATCACATCGCCGGCCGTTCCCTCTTCGGCGACTGTTCCGTCGGCCAGCAGCACCACACGGTCGGCCGCCCGGCGGGCGAAGCCGATTTCGTGGGTGACCATCACCACGGTGAGGCCGTCGCGTTTGAGGTCTTCCAGGACCCCGAGGACCTCGTGCTTGGTTTCCGGATCGAGGGCGCTGGTGATCTCGTCACAAAGGAGGCCGCGGGGCCTGAGGGCCAAGGCCCGGGCGATGGCCACCCGCTGTTTCTGGCCACCGGAGAGTTGGGAGGGCCGGCGGTTTGAAAAATCGGCCAGCTTGACCCGCTCGAGAAGCTGGAGGGCCCGTTCACGCGCTGCCTGCGGGTTTTCTCCCTGGACCCAAATGGGGGCGGCCGTGACATTTTCCAGCACCGAGAGATGCGGGAAGAGTTGGAAATCCTGGAAGATCATGCCGACGGTCTGGCGGATGCGGGCGATTTCAAGCGGGCGTCGGTCGCCGGAATGGAGGGTGTTTTCCCCGACGGCGACCGAGCCGCCATCGAAGGGTTCCAGCCCGTTCAGGCAACGGAGGAGCGTGGTTTTGCCTCCGCCGGACGGGCCGATGAGCGCGACGGTGTGACCGGGCTGGATGTCGAGTTGGATGCCTCGGAGGATCTCGCGATCCCCGTGGCGCTTGACCAGTTGTTGGATGCGGATGGCCAAGCCGCCGGGCGGAGTTTGCGCGCAGTCATTTGCCATGGGTTGCCCCCAGCTTCTTTTCGAGGGCGCGCGAGGCGATGCCCAACGGCACGGAGAGGGCCAGGTAGAGGATGGCGGTGATGAGGCCGATTTCAACAAATTTGAGGCTGGATTTGGCGAGGATCTGGTACTGCTTGTTGAGTTCGAGGAGCGTGATGGCGCTGGCCACCGAGGTGTCCTTGAACAAGGCGACCAGGTCGCCGGTGGTGGGGGGCAGGGCGATGCGGACCGCCTGGGGCAGGATGATGCGGCGGAAGGTCAGGCCCTTGGGCATGCCCAGGGCGGCTGCGGCCTCCCACTGCCCCGGGGGAACCGATTGGATGGCGGCCCGCTGGATTTCCGCCTCGTATGCCCCGTAGGTGAGGCCCAGGCCTAGCCAGGCGGCGGCGAATGGGGTGATGAATTCGCCGATACCGGGCAGGCCCATGCCCGCCAGAACCGAGGGCAACCCGAAATAGAGGAAAAAAAGCAGCAGGAGCAGCGGGACCCCCCGGAAAAACTCGATGTAGCCGACAGCCAGGATTTGGATTGGCTTTGGGCCGTAGAGACGGGCGGTGGCGACCCCCAGTCCGATGCAGAGCGCCAGGGCGAAGCTGGCGAGGGTGAGCAGCAATGTCACGCGGGCCCCGTCGAGCAACAGGGGCAGGTAACGGGCTATAGTCCAGCCGTAGCCGGAGTCCTTGTCCTCGAATTCCCAATCGGCGGCGCTGGTGGCGGTGGCGAGGTATTGGGCGTTGAAATCGTCCCATATTTTCCACCGGGTAAGGATGGTTTGCAGGGTGCCGTCGCCGATCATGTCGTTGAGGGCGCGGTCGATGGAGTCGGCCAGGGCATTCTCATCCGGGGGCACGGCGATGGCGTAGCGGCCCGGGGCGAAGGGATCGCCCAGGAAGGCGAAAGCTGGGTTATCGGCCGCGTATTGGCGGGCCATGGGGAGATCGAGGAGCACCGCGTCGAGGCGGCCCAATTCGAGATCGCGGTAGGCCTCGGTGGGGGTGGAATAGCTGGCGTGGGTCACCCCGTCCCGGATGAGGAGTGCCTCGGCGGCTGTGCCGTCCATGGTGCCCACCAGCCTGTCGGTGTTTCCGGGCAGTTCCTGGTAGCGCGTGAAGCGGGATTCACCTTTCCTCACGGTGAGTTGCTGGCGGTACAGGTAATAGGGGCGGGTGAAGCGGATTGCCTGCCGGCGGTCGGGCAGCACTTCCAGGCCGTTCATGGCGAAATCGAAATCGCCCTTCAGCAGGCCGGGGATGAGGCTCTCGAAGCCGTATTGGGTGAACTGGATCTTGCGGCCAAGCTTCTTTTCCAGTTCGCGGACGATATCGACCTCGAACCCGACGCGCTCGAGTTTGCCATCCAGAAAGCAGTAGGGGGCACCGCCCTCCTGATCGCATCCCCAGCGGAGCGGTGG
>JAFMJU010000497.1 GCA_017853285.1 Gemmataceae bacterium | reverse complement strand
GACCATCACCGCCGGGGAAACCGTTGTCAGCATCACCTCGGAGGGAATCAATGAGACCTCGGGGGACACCTCCCGAGCGCTGAATTCCGAGGGCCACAATTTCACCGCCGCCGAGACGTTATTGAATGTAGGCTCGTCCGGAGTCAGCCTGGAAGCAGCGACCTTGAATCTGGAAGTGGATGGGGCCAAGGAGGAAAACGCCTCCACCGCCACTTCCTCCTTCGACGCGAGCGGTTCGGTCGAGTCGGCCATGACCACGATTGAATGAGCCCTGATTCCGGCCAGGTGGAACAAGCGTCCGCGAGGAGCGATTGATGGAAGTGTTCGAGGAAATCCGAGGCACATCGGCAGCTTTGCGGGAAGCTGTTGATTTCGGTTTGGAAAGGACCGGCAAGGCTGCCGGCATGCTACGAAATCAGGCCCATCGCGAGGCCCTCGAAACGGCCTGCGCGGATCTGAAAGAGGGTCTGGTTGGCCTGGAAGCCTATGTGGAGGGCCGTATCGCACACCTGCAGCGCATGATGGCCAGGGCCAAATTCCGCAAGGAACGGATTGCCGATAAAAGGTCTACTTACATGGAAAGCCTTCAGGACCTGATAAACAAACGAAAGGCGCTCCGCGAGAAACTGAAGGCGCTACCCAAGGCCAAAAAGCCTATCAGCCGCAAACCATCACGGAAGAAGGGCCCCGCTCCGGCCCTCGCGTTGCTTTCCCCCCAGGAACTCCGCGACCAGATCGCCCGGAAAATCCAGCGTCCACCCGCCCCGCCGCAGACCACAGGCAACATCTGGGAGAACTGGTCGAAAAACCCGCAACAGACCCCGCCACCCGCCGATGAGGAGAACCAGCCATGAGACTGCTTGACGCCGTGCTGGCCCGGCCCGTGGCCGAGACCCCCGGGGCGGAATTCGCGCCACCTGGACCGATGGACCTGCGCGCCGTCGAGGTGTGCGCGGTGTTCAAGGTGCCGGCCCCGGCGGTGCGCCTGCTGGAGGATGATCCCCCGGTGGGGACCGCCCTGCAGAGGTTCCTTTCCGAAGGTCACCTGCCAGAAGCCAGGCGGATGCTGGCCCACGCCATGACCCGCCGCGACGCGGTCTGGTGGGCCTACCTCTCCGCCATGGAGGCCTGCCGGCACAAACCGTTCACACCCGAGCAGGAGGCAGGCCTCGACCGCGTGCTGGCCTGGCTGGTGAGCCCCACCGATGCAGGCCGCCGCGCCTGCCGGGAGGCGATCCGCGCCTGCGGATCGACCAGCATTGCAGGCATTTTGTGCCTGGCGGTGTGGCTGTCGGGCGGATCGGTCTCCCCCTACCCCAAGCGCCACATCGAGCCGAAGCCCCATGTCTGCGCCAAGCTGTGCGCGGCCGGGGTATACCTTTCCTCGGTGCGGTTTGAGCCGGGTCGCTGGCGCGAACACCTGCGGCATTTCATCGGCACAGGGCTCGCGGTGGTCCGGGGTGAATGCGCCATCCCGGTTCCGGACGATGCGCGCTCATGAGCCCCTCATCGAAAGAATCCGAGGGGATGCCGGCGGCCATGCGGCCCAAACCCCTGAGCCCCAACGGGCCGGCCACGGCCGTCTCCGGACTCTTGCGGCTCTCCACCAAGGCGGCCCTGCTGAACCAGACGCTGCCCTGCCACGATTTCCTGAAGGCTCTGGTGGACGGTGGTTTGCGGACCGACGCGGTGAAATTCATCGCCGGTTGGCTGCCACCGCGCGAGGCGTTGTGGTTTGCCACCCTGGGAGTCTGGCAGGTGGCCCGACTGCAACCCGGAACCGCGCAGCGGGAGATCATCGACCAGGTGGTGGCCTATGTGACCGAACCCTCGCAAAGCGCCTGGTCCGCCTTCGGCTTCCTCACCCAGGCTGCCAAAGATTCCTCGCCCACCGGCCTGCTGATTCAGGCCGCCATCCTGACAGGGGACAACATTTGCCCTTATCCCAAGAAAACCATCCGCCCGAAGCCGGGCCTTGCCGGCAAGGCGGCCGCCAATGCCCTGGTGGCCGCGGCCTCGAAATGGCCCGGCAAGGACCGGAACGCCTGCCTGGATAGTTTCATCGCGCTGGGCCTGGAGATCGCCGAGGGGAAACACCTCTGGGCGCCGAACCCCGACCAGAAATACCCCGGCCTGCGCACCGCCTCGCGTGATTCGATGTTCGGCAAGACGCGCAATATCTGGGAGTAATGAGGTCGAGATCGGGATTGGCACGGTAGCCGCCCGAACCATCCAAAAGAAGTTTGCACCTCAGGCCAATTTATTCGCCGCCCAAGGCATCCGTCAGGGCCCGGTCGAGCTGGCGGATCGTTTCGTCAGGTGATTGGTGCTTGTGGCGGGCGTGCCCGTCCGTCCAAAGCACCTTCCCGGCGGCATCGACAAGCACCAACAGGGGTTTCAGCTCGTAGCCAGGCAGGGCCATCGCCCCGTCCAGAGCGCCAAAGCGAGCCATGTCACCCACGGTGAGGCCCAGACCGATGGGCCAACCCATTCCGGTGCGTTTGGCAAGTCGCTCGATGTCCGACTTCCCCGAGGCGGTGAAGCTGAGAAAGCTGACATCCCGGCCGCGGTGTTTTTCCTCGAGCTGAACCAGCCCGGGCGCGGTGGATTCACAGAATGGTCACCATAGCGTGGTGAAATCGAGAACCGTCAGACCCCGGCCCAAGCCTTCCTTGCCTGTTTTTGAGTTCAGCCAACTTTCCACCGCGGGCAGGGACATTTGCGCGCCGATACCCAGATCCGCATTTGCGTTCGCCGCGGAGCGCACCGCCACCAGACGGTTCTCCAGACTCAAATCGGGAGGCTTTGCCCCCGGTGTGACCATCCAGGCCACCACCGCGGTCACCGGCACTGACACCAGGGCGGCCCCAAGCGCCAGGCGCGTGATGCTTCTTTGGCCCGATGGTTTTTTGGGGAAATCGCTCATGCCTGCCTTCGGGAGAAAGGACCTCTGGCTCCGACAACAGAGTTATCAATAGTCAGCCGGGAGTGAGGCGGTGATGAGT
>JAFMJU010000496.1 GCA_017853285.1 Gemmataceae bacterium | reverse complement strand
GCCGCATTATGTGGACTATTGGACCCATCGGTACGGGGACCTGTTCCTGATCCGCACTGGAAGGCTGCAACAGTCGGCCGTGTGGGCGTTCCACCAGGAACTGCGCCAGGCTATCGCGGACAACCTCCCCTGGGACCGGGTGGTGCGGAGGATGATCGCAGGGAAGGGTAGCACCCTCCAGGACGGCCTGCTCAACCTGCATGTGCTGCACCGCGATCCAGCCACTCTGGCTGAGGCGGTCGCGGTCACTTTCCTGGGGCAGCCCATCGGTTGCGCCAAATGCCACAACCACCCCCAGGACCGCTGGACCCAGGACCAATATTGGGCCTTTGCCAATCTGTTTGGCAGGACCGCCCTTAAACCAGGGCAGGTTTCCGGGGAAACGGTGGTTGTTTCCTCCGCCATCGGCGATGCTCCCCACCTGCGCACCGGACTGGCCATGGCGCCCGCCCCCCTGGATGGTGATTCGGTGCCCACCACCTCTTCCAGTGACAGGCGGGAATTGCTGGCGAATTGGATGCTGGACACCTCCAATCCGTTTTTTGCCAAAACCCATGTGAACCGGATTTGGCGGCACTTCATGGGCAGGGGATTGGTGGAGCCGGATGACGACATGCGCGCGACCAATCCACCGTCCCATCCAGAGCTGTTGGACCTTTTGGCACGGAACTGGGTGCAAAGCGGTTTCGACAACCGCGCCCTGATCCGGTCGATTGTGGAATCGGCAACTTACCAGCGATCTTCAACGCCCAATCCGGCCAATCCGCAGGAATCCAAATTCCTGACCCGCTACACCCCCAGGCGGTTGGAAGCCGAGGTGCTTTTGGATGCCTATTCCCAGGTTCTGGATGTCGCCACGCCTTTCACCGAGGTCACCCCCGGAGGAGGAAACGGCAGCACTCCCTACGGTGGCTATCCCAAGGGAACCAGGGCGATACAGCTACCCGACACGGCGGTGGTGTCGCCTTTTCTGGACACATTTGGCCGGCCGGAAAGGCTTCAAGCTTGTTCGTGCGAACGGCTCAATGACTCGAGCGTTTCCCAGGCATTGCAAATGAGCAACGGACCCACCCTGAACAACAAGCTTTCCACCAAAGAGAATCTTCTGGGCCTGTTGGTCCAGCAGGGAGGGGCTCCCTCGAAAATGCTGGAGGAACTTTTCCTGCGCGCCTTGGGCCGCAAGCCTACCCGGGAAGAATCGGGGCGTTTTGTCCCCTTGCTGGAGCAGGCCGCCAAAGAAAGTCCCGGCGGTTTGCGGGCCGGCCTCGAAGATGTGGCCTGGGCCTTGCTTTCCTCAACCGAATTTCTGGTCAACAAATGATCGAACTCATCCTTCTCGCATTTCTCCACCAGGGGCCCAGCCAGGCGAAACCAGCCCCCACCCGACCGGCCGTGCTTAGCCTGGCTGTGGAAAAATCCGGTTCCCGCCTTTTTGTGGGAATGGCGGACCGTCTGGCGGTCTTGGATACCGGTTCGGGAAAGGTACTTCAGACAATCCCGTTCAAGGAGGGTCCGGTCACGGCCTTGGCGTTGGATGCCGGAAGAAAACAACTGTATGCGGGCACCGGAGTGGCCGGCGAATCCGGGTTTTTGGTTGTGCTGGAATGCCCGGACGCCGGACCAGTCAAGGAAAAGGCAAAACTCTCCGGCCCCAAAGATTTGCTGGCCAATTTGGCCCTGTCCCCGGATGGCAAAATCCTTGCGGGGGTGGGGTATGACCGATTGGTCCATCTATGGGACCTTCAGGAAGGCAAGCAGCCGTCCGCAAGGGCTCCCCTGAAAGACCACAGCGATTGGGTGCGGGCTCTCGCCTTTTCCCCCGACAACCAACTCCTTGCCACCGGTGGTGGCGATCGGTCAGTGAAGGTTTGGGATTTGAATCAAGGCAAATTGAAGGAATCGTTCAATGATGCCACCGATGTGATGCACTGCGCCTTGTGGACCGAGAACGGTGCCTTTGTCATTTCGGGCGGCGCGGACCGCACCCTTCGACAACGGCCCCTTGCCAGCACGGATGTGACTCCCGTCCAGTCGCTTTTCGGACATTCCAAAGCGATTGTAGGCATGGTCCGTGGAGGCGCCCCGGGCACGGTGGTCACCTTGGGGGAAGACCGGGTGGTCAAGGTTTTCCGCCACTCACCGCTGGCGTTGGTCCACGCTTCGGAACCATTGCCCGGGCCTGTCACCTGCCTGGCTTTGCTGGGCAAGGACGAGGTCGCCGTGGGAGGGCGCGAGGGAACCATTCATGTCGTTCAATTGGCTTCAGGAAAAGTTCTTCGGGCTTTGGCCGCCAATGCCCAGCCAGCCCAAACCGAGATCGGCAAAGTGGATCCGGCCCATGTCCTCCCCGGGCAAACAGCAACCCTGCGGCTGACTGGGCAAAGATTGGACGGCTTGCAGGCGGGTCAGACCCAACCGGACGGTATCAAGATCGCACTTGCCGCCCCATCAGGGACCGAAAGCAGGGAAATCAGGATAGAAGTTCCACCCTTGGCGATTCCCGGGCGCAGGGAAATTCGCCTGTCTGGGGGTGAAGGAAAACCGCTGACTATTCCGGTGGAGGTGACTTTGTCCTCTCCCTTGGACGAGGCCGTTGCCAAACAAGCCCCTTTGGAGAAAGCTGCCACTATCAGTGGAGACCTTGGGCGGGCCGGCGAGGTTGACCGGTTTCAGGTTCGGATTCCCGCGGGGGAGCAATGGGGTGTGTTGGTCCGCCCGACCCCACCAACCAATTGGCAAGCCCACCTGGAAGTTTTGAACGATCGTGGGGACCTGATTTTGGCCGGGGCGGACCAACTGATTCTGCCATATTCGCCACAGGGCTTTCGCGGGACAGTGCTCATTCGTGACCGGGAGTTTTCGGGAGGAAAGGATCGATCCTACCGGCTTCACCTGGGCGCCTTTCCTGTGTTGGCAGATTTGGTCCCCAGGGTAGTTTCTCCGGAAAAACCCACGCCTACGCCGCCATTGCTCGCTGGGTAGACCCCAATCGGAATGACAGGGATCAG
>JAFMJU010000042.1 GCA_017853285.1 Gemmataceae bacterium | reverse complement strand
CGGTACCCGATTACCTGGCCGACCTCGACAAGCCGCTGGCCGGCCTGCGTGTGGGGGTTGCGCGCGAGTTCTTCGGCGAAGGCCTCGATCCCCAGGTGGAAAAAGCCGTCCGCGCCGCATTGGATGTTTACAAAAGCCAAGGGGCAACCATCGTCGATGTGTCGCTGCCCACCAGCCCGCACGCCGTGGCCACCTACTACCTGGTCGCCACGGCGGAAGCCTCCAGCAACCTGGCCCGTTTCGACGGGGTGCGCTACGGTCACCGCACGGCGCAGAAGGGCAACCTCATCGAGCAGTACTGCCGCAGCCGCGGCGAGGGATTCGGCGCCGAGGTGAAGCGCCGCATCATGCTGGGCACCTATGCCCTGTCCAGCGGCTACATCGACGCCTACTACCTGCAGTCGCTCAAGGTTCGCCGGTTGATCCTGCAGGACTTTCAGAAGGTGTTCAGTCAGTGCGATGTGCTGGCGGGCCCCACCGCTCCCACCGCCGCCTTCAAGGCGGGCGAAAAGTCTTCCGACCCGCTGGCGATGTACCTGAGTGACATTTACACCATCAGTTGCAACCTGGCTGGCATCAGCGGCATCAGCATCCCGTGCGGTTTCACCGACAACGGTTTGCCCATCGGCCTACAGTTGCAGGGGCCGCAATTCGCCGAGAGCACCCTGCTGCGCGCCGCGCGCATGCACGAGAAGGCCACCGACTGGCACACCCGCCGGCCCGCCCTGGTGGGGTGATACTCCCATACCAAAGGAACCGACGATGCGGCTGACAAAAACCTTTTTGGCCGCATTTTTTATTGGCATCCTTGCGGCGCCGATTTCCGCGCAGGTGGTGATCGCGCCTATGGACCGCCAGCCGGTGCGGATCCAGGGCAAGCAGCAGGCTCCCGAGTTTGAGGACATCGCGGAGTGGCTGAATTCCAATCCCCTCACCCTGAAGGAACTACGGGGAAAGGTGGTGGTGATTCACTTCATGGCTTTTGGGTGAATCAATTGCGTGCGCAATTACCCCTGGTACAGGGGCATCCATGAAGAGTTCGGCAAGCCCCAAGGGGATGCCAAGGAGGCTCCGTTGGTGGTGCTGGGCATCCACACGCCGGAGACGGAGCAGGAAAAAGACATTACCAAGGTGAAAAAGAAGTTGGCCGAGGCAAAGCTAACTTTTCCGGTGGCGATTGATAACGAAACCACCATGTGGAAGCGGTACGGGAACAGTTATTGGCCGTCGGTGTATTTGATTGACAAAAAGGGCGTGGGCCGTTGGGGTTGGCCCGGGGAGCTTGGCTGGATGGGTGCGCAGGGTGAGAAGCTGATGCGGGGAAAGATTGAGGAGTTGTTGAAGGAGTGAGGGAGTTAAAAAAAGTAGGTTATTAGTCTTTAGGCAAAAGGTTGGAATACACGAGGCCCTCCCACCAAAACCGATGGGGCCCTTTGGGCCCCATCAAAAAGCCCGGATCAAAACGTAGCTGAGGACCGGGTAAACGAATGAAAAACGGTACGGCCCTGTAGAGACCCCTTGGTCACTTCACCCAGTAATCGAACACCACCACCTTTTCGCGCCGGGTTTTCACGATATCGACATAGGCTTGGTGCGCCGGGTGGGCGATGTAGGCGTCCAGGTCTTCCATGCTCTTGAAGGTCAGCACAAACGAGTGGGTCAGTCCCTCGCTCTTGCCCTCCTTGCTGACATTGGTGCCCGCCTCGTAGCCGATGATGCCGGGAACCTTGGATGGCAGCGCGTTGAAGGCGTTGATCACCTCGTCCACCTCTGCCTTGGTGAGGCTGTCCTTGAACTTGTAGAGCACGATATGTTTCAGCACGGGTTTCTCTCCTTGTTGGGCATCGGCCCTGTCTGCCAGGAACCAACCGGCGAACGCGATCACACAGGCAACGGTGGCAAGGCGGAACATGGCTTCCCCTCCGGGATGACTGATTGAAGGGGCCATGGTACCCGAAAAAACGGCTCCATGTCTGGCCGGGCGCGGGTTTGCGCGGTGGCTTCCATCCGCCTACTATCTATTCTTGCGTTTTCGCCCAGGGAGCACTCCATGATTGTTTTTGCCGCCTTGACCTTGGCCCTGTTTTCCGGCGCCCAGCCAGCCCCTGAAACCATCGCCTTCACCAACGCCCGCATCCACCCCGTGGATGGGCCCGTCGTGGAACGGGGCATCCTGGTGGTGCGCGGCGGCAAGATCGTGGCGGTGGGTGACTTGCCGGTGCCCGCGGGGGCCCGGGTGGTGGACTGCGCGGGCAAGGTGATCATCCCCGGGCTTGTGGACACACACTCCCACTTGGGCATCTCCAGCCGTCCGGGAGTCTCGGCCAACAACGACGGCAACGAGGGGTCCGGCCCCATCCAGCCCGCCTTGCGCGCGATGGACGCGGTCACCCCCGAGGATCCCGGCATCCGCATGGCCCTGGCCGGTGGCCTGACCACCGTGAACATCATGCCCGGCAGCGGCAACGCCATCGGCGGCCAGACCGTGTATGTGAAGCTGCGCGGCGACACCATCGAGGCGATGCGCATCACCGGCGAGACCGTGCTGGGCGGCCTGAAGATGGCCAACGGCGAGAATCCGAAAAACTTCAATTTCGGCAGCCGCAAGGCCGCCCCGGCCACCCGCATGAAAATCCACGCGCTGCAGCGGGAGCAGTTCCTGAAGGCGCGCGAATACCAGGCCAAATGGGCTGCCTACCAGAAAAAGAAGGCGGAGGATCCCAAGGCCGCCGCCCCCGAGCGCGACTTGGCCATGGAACCGCTGGTCGAGGTGCTGGAGCGCAGGCGCACCGTGCATTTCCACTGCCACCGGGCCGATGACCTGATGAGCGCGGTCCGCCTGGCCGAGGAATTCGGTTTTGAACTGGTGCTGCAGCATGCCAGCGAGGGCCACCGTGTGGTGGACGAACTGGCCGCCAGGAAAGCCAATGTCTCGCTCACACTGGTGGAGGCCCCCGGCGGCAAGGCCGAGGTGGTCCAACTGATCGAGGAGAACGCTGCCGCCCTTGCCAAAGCCGGGGTGCGGGTGGCCATCAACACCGACGACCCGGTCACCGAGTCGCGGTTTTACCTGCGCACCGGGGCCATCGCCGTGCGTGGCGGTTTGAGCGAGGCCGAGGCGCTGAAGGCCATGACCCTGAACCCCGCCGCCATGCTGCATCTGGATCATCGTCTGGGTTCGCTCACCCCCGGCAAGGATGCCGACTTTGCCATGCTGTCCGGCAGTCCGTTCAGCGTCTACACCCAGGTGCTCGAGACCTGGATCGATGGCAAGCGCCTGTTCTCCCGCGAGGACAAACAGGATGCCCGCTACCAGGTGGGCGGCTTCGCGCTGCGGCCGGGCGATGATCGCTGGCCCGGCATTTCCGAACCGGCCAAGGCCCCGCCCACCGCGACCGTGGAGGGACCGATTCCCAAGGGACCGTTGCCCGATCGGTATGCCGTGCGCGCCGGCCGCCTGTTCAACGGCGACCGTTTCATCGACAACGCGGTGGTGGTGGTCAACCAGGGCAAGATCGAGGCGGTGGGACCGGCCGGTCAGGTTCCGGTCCCAGCGGGCGTTCCGGTGGTGACCGCCGTGGAGGTGACCCCCGGCCTGATCGACGCGCATGGCTGTGCCGGCCTTTCGGGCGGCTTGAACGTTCCGGCAGACCAGGACCAGGACGAGGCGACCGACCCCAACACCGCCGAGGTGCGGGTGCTGGACGGTTTCAATCCCGATGACGGGCTGCTGGAGTTCCTGCGCCGCCAGGGTGTGACGGTGGTGCACGCCACGCCGGGGCGCAAGAATCCAATCGCCGGCCAGTCGGGGGTGTTTCTTTCCCATGGCCGCACCGCTGAGAAAATGGCCCTGCGTCCTCAGGCGATGCTGGTGATGAACCTGGGGGAATCGGCCAAGGACTCATACCCCGGCAAGGTGACCACCCGCATGGGCACGGCCTCGCTGATCCGCCAGGCCCTCCTGCAGGGCAAGGCCCACGCCGAGAAACCGGCCGACAAGGACAAGCCCGCCTCCCCCAATCCCAAGCTCGATGCCCTCGGGGCGGCGGCCACCGGCAAGATGCCGGTGCTGATCGCCGCGCACCGGGCGGATGACATCGTGACCGCCCTGCGCCTGAAGCAGGAATTCAACCTCGATCTGAAGCTGGCCCTGGGGACCGAGGCCTACCTGGTGCTCGACAAGGTGAAGGAAGCCGGCGTGCCAGTGTTCCTCCACCCGCCGATGCAGCGCCTGGCATCGTCGATGGAAACGGTGCACAGTTTCTCTGGTTCGTCCCGCGTGCTGAACAACGCCGGAATCCCCTTCGCCCTGGGCAGCGCCTTCGAGGGGTATGTCCCCAAGGTGCGGAATATCCGCAGCGAGGCGGCGATGGCCGCGGCCTACGGGTTGCCGCGCGAGGCGGCTTTGGCGAGCGTCACCTACGGGGCCGCCAAACTGCTGGGCATCGAGGCCAGCCGTGGGGCCATCGCCCCCGGCCGTCCGGCCGACCTGGTGCTCTACGATGGCGATCCCCTGGAGAGCTACACCCATGTCACCCACACGGTGCTGGAAGGCCGGGTGATCTACAGCCGCGCCGAGTACCTGGAACTGCCGCTGAACCGCCGTGGCCTGCAACTCTCGGGCGGTGTGGGTGGCGGTTGCTGCCTGGGGTGGTGATTGCCGTTTGGGTAAGGGCTGGGGCGGTATAATTCGTGGAATCCGTTTGGGGGAGATCCAATGAGCCCAGCGACTACCTCGATTACCCTGGAATTGCCGGCCGAAAGGGTTCGGTTGGTTGAGGATTACGCCCGTCGACACGGAACCAGCTTCGCGGAACTGGTGGGAAAATACCTGAAGATGATTGAACAGATGGAGGATTACCAACCAAGCCCAAAGCTTAGGGAAATCACCGGTTTGATTCCCCCGGGGGTGGACACGCACAAGGCGCGCGAGGATTATCTGAAGGAAAAATATTCCCGATGATCTTGGTGGATTTGAATGTGATCCTCGATGTGGTTCAGAATCGCGAACCGCATGTCCGCTATTCGGCCAAAATGTTGGATTTGGTGCTGGACGGAAGTTTGAAAGGCGCGCTGCCTTCCCACTTTTTGACAACAATCCATTACATTTTGGAGCGCGCGGTAGGCCATCCCGAGGCGACTAGGGTTGTCCACTGGCTGCTGGAAGTTTTCGAGGTAATCCCGATCTCCAAGGCGGAGCTGAAAATGGCAGCCGCCTCGAAAATGACGGATTTTGAGGATGCGGTCACCGCTGCCGCCGCTGAAAAATCAGGCTGTGATTGCATCCTCACCAGGGACATGGCTGGCTTTGCCGGTTCCGGGTTGAAAGCTGTTTCGCCGGAAATGTACCTAGCCCAAATGTTAATCACCGATTAAGGGGAATAATCCATGCTAGCAGCCATCATCGCCCTGGCCTTTTGCGCCGAACCCAAGTTGCCCGATCTCAAGGCCCTGCTGGTCACCGGCGGCTGCTGCCACGACTACGAGACCCAGAAGTTGATCATCACCGAGGGCACCTCGGCCCGCGCCCGCATCCAATGGGTGGTGGTGCACCAGGGTGGCACCGCCACCTCCAGCAAGATCCCGCTGTATGAAAAGGCCGACTGGTACAAGGGATTCGACATTGTGGTGCACAACGAGTGCTTTTCCGATGCCAAGGATCCCAAGTGGACCGAGACCATTGTCAAACCCCACCGCGACGGCCTGCCCGGTGTGCTGATCCACTGCGGCATGCACTGCTACCGCGACGGCACCGGCGAGTGGTTCAAGTTCTGCGGGGTCACTTCCCACCGCCACGGCGCGCATTACCCGTTCGAGGTGGTGCCCACCCAGGCTGAGGGCAAGGGCCATCCCATCCTGGCGAAGTTCCCGGGCACATGGAAAACACCCAAGGGCGAACTGTACCAGGTGGTGGCCCAGGGCGATAAATGCGTGCCCCTCGCCACCGCGAAAAGCCGCGAGACCAAGAAAGACGAGGTCTGCGTCTGGACCAACACCTTCGGCAAGGGGCGTGTCTTCGGCACCACCATAGGACATTACAACGAGGAACTGGCCGACCCTGTGTTTCTGGACATGCTCACCCGTGGCATGCTGTGGGCCTGTGACAAACCGGTGGACGCCTACCTGAAACCGTTCGACGCGTCCAAAACCAAATTCCGCTGGGAAAAGTCTGCCGAAACCAAAGAGCCGCCCAAAGCTGGTTCCAAAGACGGGAAATAAAAGTTAATGAGACATCTTTGTCCTAATTAATTCATTTCTAATTGCCTTGATTTTTACAAAAGTCGCCCCTACAAAGCTTACGAATCTGTAATCAGGGTAGGCGCAAGTCTACCGCTCTTTCCTTTGTTGTGAAGGCTGAGAACAGACGGCATCCAAGCTGGCCCGAGTCTGGTTGGTAACCGGATTGGTTGACCACCTTTACTCGGCCAGTGCCGATGCGTCTCGTTCGGGGCCTTACCGGGGTAGCAAATGGGCAGCCTTGCAGCCAGTCATGGCGAACACATCGCTGAAAGCGGGCACACTCAGGCCCGGCCTTTCAGTCGGGTGCTGGAGATCCTGAAGCCCGAAAGGCGTGACATTTTCATAGTTGTCGTTTTCGCGGTCACGGTTTCGATCCTGTCCCTGGCAACACCGATTGCCGTGGAAACCTTGGTCAACACGGTTGCTTTCGGTGTGCTGGTCTGGCCCGTGGTGGTGATCTCGCTGGTGCTGATGGTTTGCCTTGGCGTGGCCGCTGCCCTCAAGGCGATGCAGGTTTTTGTGATCGAGTGCCTGCAGCAAAGGTTGTTCGTGCGGGTGGTGGCCGACTACTCGCGCCACATCCCCGCCCTGCGTTTGGAGAATTTGGACCGCAGCAACGGCCCTGAACTTGCCAACCGTTTCTTTGATGTGCTCACGCTGCAAAAATCCCTCGCCAGCCTGCTGTTGGATGGTGTCGCGGTCCTGGTGATGATGGTGGTGGGCATGGTGGTCCTCGCCTTTTATCATCCGTTTCTGCTGGGATTTGATGTCATTTTGCTGGCGATGGTGTTTTTGCTTCTGTTCGGCCTCGGCTACGGCGGGGTGCGCACCTGCCTGGAAGAGTCAATCGCCAAATATGACACCGCGGCCTGGCTGGAGGAGATGTTCCGCTGTCTGCGGACCGTGAAAACCGCCGCGGGGCAAAATTTCGCATTCACCCGGTCGAATTTCCTGGCGGAGAACTATCTCGTCAAGCGGCGCAGGCACTTCCGGGTGGTGTGGCGCCAAACGCTGTTCGCATTGGGGTTGCAGGTGGCCGCCAGCACCATCCTCCTGGGATTGGGCGGCTGGCTGGTGATCAACCGGCAACTCACCCTCGGCCAGTTGGTTGCCGCCGAGCTGATCGTATCGGTGATCGTGGGTTCGGTTGCCAAGCTGGGCAAGCATGCGGAGACTTTTTACGACCTGCTGGCCAGCGCCGAAAAACTAAGCCATGTGACCGACCTGCCGGTGGAGCGCGAGGGTGGGCAGGTCCTTCCGGACACCGGCATGGGAATGGCGGTGCGAGTGCTGCCGTCCGATCACCTGGGGTCCTTCCTGACCTGGCACATCGCGCCAAACGAGCGTGTGGCCCTGATCGCGCCATCGGGTTACGGCAAAACCAAGGTCCTGGAGGCCTTGGCCGGTTTGCGCGAAATGACTGACGGGCGGGCCGAACTCGATGGATTTGACATCCGCAACCTCTCGCTGGCCGGCTTGCGGAGTCAAGTTTACCTGGTCGGGCGGGATGAAATCATCGACGGGACGGTTCTTGAAAACCTCGTGATGGGTTCCAACGAGGTCCGCCCTGAAGAAATCCGTTCCGCACTGGAGCAGGTTGACCTTCTGGAAACGGTCAACCGCCTGCCTGCCAGCCTGCAAACCCGTTTGGCACCGTCGGGCTTGCCGCTTTCGGAAACGCAATCCTTGAAGCTGATGTTGGCGCGGGCCATCATCGCCCGGCCCAGACTGCTCCTGATCGATGGGCTGCTGGACCATTTAAACCTGCCAGACCATCCTCATTTGCTTGCTTGCCTGACCGATCCATCCGCTCCCTGGACTCTTTTGGTGGCGACCCATAATCCAGACACCGCCAAGGTGTTCGACAGGTGCATCCGGCTGAACAAGGAAGAAAGGGAAACGGGCCTCGAGCCATCCCTCACAGTTGGAGGTGCCAAGGCATGATCGTGAAAATGGATTCCATCCAGGCGATCGACTCGGCACAGTTTTTTCCGGTTCTGGAAAAGGCCAAAACGCCAGGCTTTGCCCGTTACTTGACAAGGTTTTTGTTGCTTATTTTCGCCTTGATGCCACTCTTCTTGCTCTTTGTTCCCTGGCAACAAACCGTCAAGGGGCGCGGACAAGTGATCGCCTATGCTCCCGTGGAACGGAAACAAAAGATAGAGTCCCAGATATCTGGAATTATAAAGAGATGGCATGTGGTGGAGGGTAGCTTCGTCAAGTCAGGTGATCCAATTGTCGATATTGACGATGTTGACCCCAACTTGGCCGTGCGTTTGGAAGCCCAAAAGGGATTTCTCTTAAGTCGCCGCGAAGCCGCCCAGGATGAGGTGGCCGAGCAGACCAAAGCGGTGGCTGCGCAGGAGAAAGCCATGGAGGCCTCCATCAAGGCTGCCCAGGCAAAACGGGAGGCGTCAGCCATGATGGTGACCGTCTCCGAGAAATCGAGGGAAAACACAGAATTCAATTCCCGGTTTGAAAACAAACGTTTTCAGATGTTTGATTCGCTTTTCAAGGACAAGCAATTCGGGGGCCTGGAATCGGAGCTGAACCGCGACGAGGCCAAATTGCGGGCCGACCGGGCTGAAACCGAGGTCAAGCGGGCGAAGGCTGATGTGAAGAAGGCCGAGGCAGACCTGTTGAACAGCGATTCCCTGGTGATCCAGGCGGAGGCTACGGGCCTGTCCGCTGTCGCCCTCGCGCGGCGGGATCTGAACAGGGCCGAACAAAACCTGCTGACCATCGAGCGGGACCTTCAGGAACTGGACACCCGGATCGAGCGATTCAAGGCCCGTTTCGTGAAGGCCCCTTGCGATGGCATCCTCTACCGCATCGCGGCGAATGTGGCAGAGGGTGGACAATTGGTCAAGGAAGGCGACGAGCTGGCGACCATCATCCCGGACGCGACCGAACGTGTGGTGGAACTCTTCATCGATGGCGTGGACGCGCCCCTGATCGCGGCGCATATGGAGCGCACCGGTGAAGGCCCCCATGTGCGACTGCAATTCCAGGGCTGGCCAGCCATTCAGTTTGCCGGTTGGCCTTCTGTCGCCACGGGCACATTCGGCGGAAAGGTCCGCCAGATCGACCCATCGGATGACGGTTACGGCCGTTTCCGCATCCTCGTTGAACCTGAGCGCCTCCTCAGCGAGGAGGACGATTGGCCGGATGCTGTTTTCCTGCGGCAGGGCAATCAGGCTGTGGGCTGGGTCTTTCTCAACAGGGTCACGGTCGGGTATGAGCTGTGGCGAAATTTCAACGGCTTCCCACCCGTGGTGGCTCCGAAGGCCCCCGACAAGGAAAAGGACAAAAAAGAGTCCAAGCCGCCTAAAATCAAGACCTGAGGATGAAGCCGGAAATGTGGAAAACCGCTTTTTCCCTGGCGTGCGCCGCGGCTTTCACCGGTCCGGCTGTGTGCCAGGAGAAATCACCGGCCGTCCCGGAGAACGAAGCTCCCCCGACCCAGGGCCTTCCTCCCGAGGTGCTGCCCAGGCCCAAAAGCGCTTTGCCGGATGGCAAGGCCGCCATGCCGATTCTCAACAAGCCCAAGGACGTTCCATTCATCCCGGGTGGAGTGGCGAGTGTTGGTGGCCCGCTGGGATTGCTGGATGTTCTGGATTCGGTGGAAAAGCATTACCCGCTTCTTCAGGCGATCGAGCAGGAGCGCGCCATTGCCGGTGGCAAGCTTTTGTCCGCGATGGGTGGGTTCGACCTGAATTTTGTCGCTTCCGGTGACAGCACCGCCCCCGCGACTTACGATAATTTCCGGGGTAATGTCGGGCTGAACCAGATGCTTCCGGTGGGGGGAATGTCCGTCTTCGGTGGCTACCGTAACGGGTACGGTGACTTCCCAACCTACAACCTTTCCCAACTGACCGCGGATGGGGGTGAGGTGCGGGCCGGCATGATCATTCCCCTGGCCAAGGATAGGGCGATCGACCGCCCAAGGGCCGGTATCCAGCAGGCCCGGATCGATGTGCAAATCACCGAACCCATGATCGAGAGGCAACGGCTGGATTTCAAGCGGGCTGCCGCCAGAACCTATTGGAACTGGATTGCCAACGGCCAGCGCGTCAAGGTCGCAAATGAGATGGTGAGGCTGGCCGTTGAAAGGGATGGCCAGTTGAAAGCGCGCGTTGAGGCTGGCCCGGCCGCAAATATCGAGCGCATCGACAACCAGCAAAACATCGCGTTCCGCAACGGTTTGATGGTCCAAAGCCAAAGGGCATTCCAGCAATCCAGCATCGAACTATCCCTGTTCCTCCGCGATGAGACCGGCGCGCCCACGGTGGCCGGTCAAGACCGCTTGCCTGACTTTCCTCTGGTGCAGGAGGTGGATCTTGCCTCCTTCGACACCGCCCTGAACACGGCGATGGAACTCCGTCCCGAGCCGAGAAGGTTGCGGTTACAGCGTGAGAAAGCGGCCGTGGAACTGAACCTGGCCCGCAACCAGACAAGGCAATCGCTCAACGCCGTGGTTTCGGGATCGCAGGACATCGGCTATGGAACCAGTTCCCTGTCCGGTCCCAACGGACTGGACCGTTCCAACCTGAATGCATCCCTCGTTTACCAGATGCCAGTTCAGCGGCGGGAGGCCCGTGGCAGGGTTCTCCAGTCGGAGGCGACCCTGGCGCAATTGGAGGCCCAGATCCGCAACGCGGAGGATGTCATCCGCGCGGAGATACAAGATGGTTTCACCGCCCTGGAACGGGCCTACGAGTTCCACAGGCAGGCCGGCAGCCGGGTGGATCTTGCAAGGACGGTTGCCCGGGCCGAGCGTGAGCAACTAAGGCTGGGTCGCAGCGACATCCTGCGTGTGACGCTGAGGGAACAAGCCGCCTTTGAGGCGGAAATACTGGAGATCTCCGCAAGGCAGGAGTATTTTCGGGCGAAAACCGATCTGCTTGTGGCCCAGGGTCTAGACGCGCGCTGATATTTCGGAAGCCAAACTCTTTTCCTGGCGGCTAAAGATGCCGCTGCAAACGCATGCGGGTTCCAAAAACCGGGAAGCCATCATCCCGGCATAGGTGAGTGTGCGGTTTTTGCCCAATCACGCCTCGACCCACTCACCCGTACTGGTCCAACGCATCATTCGCCCGTCATGCAGTACCACCAAGGTCACCCATCCGTTTGTGACAAGGTTTCTAACCACGGCATGCTTCAGGATGATCTGGGACACGGCATCCCGGGGTGCCTCTATGACCACCAGGAGGCGGAGCGGTTGGTGCTGAAGCCGCTTGCCGTCATGCACGCATTGCATCGGCAGGCCGGTCATCAAGTCGCCTCCGTTGCCCTGAAGCACCCCGAAGCGTCCCACCACGTTGTGGATGGTCTTGTTGCCGCTGCCGAAGGAGTTCGGGTCGACGGTGGAGGCGTAGTACTGCATGTTGATCCAGTTGGCCACCACCATGGGCGCGGTCATGATCAGTTCCAGTACCCGAAGGTCCTGGTCCTGGCTGTGGTCGTAACTGTGCAGGAAGGTTCGTCCGCCCAGGTCAAGGCCCCGGGTACGCGATCGGGGCGCCACTATCAGGGCGGCGTTTCCGGCCAGGCCCCACTCCGGGCGCACCTCCGCCCAATCGCGCCCACGACGCAGGAGCTGATGCTCCCCCTGCTCTCCCAGCCGTGCGGCACGCTCTCTCCGGGCTGATTGGCCGGCTTGGCTGAACCAACCCGTGATCTCGGCGACAAGGGCCATATGGGAAGCCGGGACAAGGTGCGTGTCACAGAGGGTGATCGCATCGGTGGTCGTATTGTGGACCGCGGCCACAAACCAGGTGTCCTGCGGAATGGCTATGTTCCGGCTCATCAGACCTTGGCGAACGGTCTCATCGTTGAGGAGGGCTGCCGCAACCCGGGCGTTCGGTTCCCCCGAATGGCCACCGCAGGCGCCGCAATCGAGAGCCGCCTGGTACGGATTGTTGGTCACCTCGGCGGCATGCCCGCACAGGACCACCAGCGGGGCGAATCCCTGGCGCATCCCAAGATTTCGGAGCAGCGATTCAGCCAGATCTATCCTGGATGTTTCCGGAAGGCCACAACCGTCTGTGGGGCTCAGGTCTGGACCCACCGGCACCTTGGGCGCCTTGTTCGCGCGAATCCACGGCCATCGGATGCGGAGCGAGGAAGCTCTCAACGAATCGCCGGCCAGTTTGGCGATAAATCCCAGGCCAAGCGATTCCACAAACGAAAAGCAGGCGGTTGCCGAGGTTTGAAACAGTTGCCAAAGCGCCTTGCTCTGCTGGCGGGCACGATGCCTTCGGGCGATGTTCTCACAGTTTTCGGCGCCCGTGCCA
This sequence comes from Gemmataceae bacterium, assembly GCA_017853285.1. GTDB lineage: Bacteria > Planctomycetota > Planctomycetia > Gemmatales > Gemmataceae > UBA6894. Next base: position 910 of record JAFMJU010000042.1, on the reverse strand, counting down.
AGCGGTTTCTCCGGAACCCGGAATGCCGGTTGGAGTAGGACCGGGCACTGTGCGATCCCCTGTGTCGAACCCAAGGGCAGGTATTCCAGCGACATCCCGAAAAAACCGGCGAAACCGAAGGTTTCGATGGATGCATCGATAGACTCAAGGTGGCGACGAAACACCTCGGAACGGACATCGATGCAGAAAACCATCTGCAGTTTTTTTCGATCGACGGTTTGGGAAAAATTTTTCCCGGAGGCAAGTTGGCCAAGCAATTGTTTGCGGTAGGCGCGCTCAGTGGCCACCTGCAGGACATGCCGGGCCACAAGGTCCGGCGCTGGCGATGCGGAGGGAGTGCCGCCTTCCAGTGGCGGGCTCTCGACCGGCGAAAGCTGTTCCCCAGGGCTGATTCCTGAGAGTCCCAAAAGACAAGCATCGTAGGCCAAACGCATGGCCACCAGCCCCGTGAGGTCGTGGTTGGTTCTGCCGCAGCCTGCGTCCTGCCGAACCCGGTAACGGATATAGGATGCCCAGCCAGCCACCGAGAATATTTCCGCCAACAGCAGGGGTTGCCAGAGGGATATGGGAACACCATGCCTCGACAGTAGGTCCCGAATGGCCAGCTTCGGATCATCCGGCAAGGCCCTGACCATTTCGCGGAATCCGCGGACACCGAGCAGATCCATGCGCCAACTGATGCCGGCGGCATTTTTCCAGGCCTGGAAGAGGGAATCTTTGCGCCAAGGGCTGGGCCAGCCGGCCTGACCTTCATCGAAATGGGCCGAACAATGGCGGGTGATGTCGTTGGTGATATGACTGGACCAGGCACTGCCATGCTTATTGTCCAACCTTTCGGACAGGGTAAGGAAGCGTACATCCTGTCCGGAAATTTCAGGCTGGCTCAGCCAATTTTTCAGGTCGCTGAAGG
>JAFMJU010000495.1 GCA_017853285.1 Gemmataceae bacterium | reverse complement strand
CCACCAGATACCCGATGAACCCGCCGCCATCCACCAGGTATTTGCCGTCACCCAGACCGGGGATTTCCTTGCGTTGGGCCTTGTTCGGCCGCCACTCGGAGTAGGTGGTCCCGTTCACGGTGCGTTTGGCGTTCTTCGCATATTCCCCCTCGAACTGCTTCACCGAGGTGGTGGGCAGGTCCCGGGTGCTCAGCACCTCCCCCGCCTGGTTGAACAGCAGCAGTGTCCCGCCGATCACCAGGGCGCTGGTCAAGGCCCCCACCAGAATCGCGTACTGCTGCAAATAAGGAGTGCCACCCACTAAAAAACCTGTTTTCAGGTCCTGCGAGGTGGTCCCACCGTTGCTGGCGGCGATGCACACCACCCCCCCGATCGACAGCGCCAAAAGCGCGTCGCGCGATCCCGTCATCCCCAAAGACAGGAAAATCAGGCAGGTCAACAGCAGCGTGGCGATGGTCATGCCCGAGATCGGGTTGCTCGAAGACCCGATCTCACCGGTCAGCCGGCTCGAGACCATCACGAACAGGAATCCGAAAAACAAAACCAGCAGCGCGCCGCTGATGCCGCCCCACATCCCCACCTGCGGCACCAAAAACCAGGCCAGCAAGCCCGCCAACACCAGCACGCCACCAGCCACCACGATAGGGGGCAGGTCCCGCTCGGTTCTCGGCAACTCCGTGGAGGCCGACCCGTCCGCCAGTGCCCCCGATTTTTTGGCTCCCATCCCGCCCACTGTGGAGAAAATAGCCCCAAAGATGGTGGGCAATGTCTTGATCAGGCTGAAGATGCCCGCCGCCGCCACGCAACCCGCGCCGATGAATCGCAGGTAGGTGCCCTGCATCTTGTCAGCGCTCATCTGCCCGATGGGGGCGGATGCCGGGGCCAGCACCGCCTCGCGCCCATCGCCGAAGAACGCCATGCTGGGAAGCAATACCAAAGCCCCCAGGATCGATCCGCCCAGCATCAGCGCGCCCACACGCAGGCCGATGATGTAGCCCACCCCCAGCAGTTCCACCCCCATGTCGCTCGAAATTCGGGCCACGCGGGAGAATTCCCTCAACGGTGCTTCCAGCCCCGCCTTCAAAAGCCCCGAACCCTCGCTGATGATCTTGTGGCCGAATGCCACCAGAAAACCCGCCATCACCGCCCCACCCTGGGCGCCGCCACGCTCGGCGCTTTCCAGCACCTTGGCGCAGGCGGTCCCCTCGGGGTAAAGCAGCGTGTTTGGCTGCCCGGGCGCACCGTGCATCCGCACGATGAACAACCGCCTGAGCGGGATCATCATCAAAATGCCCAGCAGCCCGCCCATCACCGAGACCATCATCACCCGGGCCAAATCCATGTCGAAACCGATCAGCATCAACGCGGGCATCGTCACGCCCACGCCGAAGGCGATCGATTCGCCCGCGCTGCCGGTCGTCTGCAAAATGTTGTTTTCCAGGATGGTGGTGCGTTTCACCAACCCGGTGGAACCGAGGATCCTGAACAGCGTGATGGCCAGAACCGCCACGGGGATGCTGGCCGAGACGGTCAGCCCCACCTTCAGCACCAGGTACAGCGAGCTGGCGCCGAAGATGATCCCAAGCACAGCGCCCAGCAAAACCGCGCGCAGGGTGAACTCGGCCATGCCGGCCTTGGGGTCGTTGGCCTCGTTGGCTGTCTGCAGCGTGGGCATTGCCTTAACTCCCGTTAGTTCAGCCTGCACTCAATCGTTCAGGTTTCAGATGGGGCATACCGGCCGGTCGGCGAATTCCAGCCCGGGTTCACCCGCCACCACCTCGCCCACCAGAAAGGCGGGGCATCCCATCCGTTCTACCTGCTTGACGATGCTTTCCGCGAAGTACCGGCTCACCACCAGCACCATGCCAAGCCCCATGTTGAAGACACGGAACATTTCCTCTTCCGACACCCCCCCCAGGTTCTGCAGCCACGGGAAGATGGCGGGCACCTGCCACGAGTTTTTCCAGAGGCGGGCCCGCGTGCCGGGCGGCAGGATGCGGGGCACATTCCCCTCCAGCCCCTCCCCGGTGATATGCGCGATCCCCCGCACCACCTTCCGCTTGATCGGGTAGTGGTTCAGCAGTTCGGTGACCACCTTCGCGTAGATGCGGGTCGGTTCCAGCAGGGCCTCCCCGGCTGTGCGCCCCAATTCGGGGACTTGGCTGTCCACGGTCAGCCCGGCCCGTTCGAACACAATCTTCCGGGCCAGCGAATACCCGTTGCTGTGCAGGCCGGTGCTCCCCAGGCCGATCAGCAAATCCCCCGGCCGCACCCGCTTGCCGGTCACCATTCGGTCCCGCTCGGCCACCGCCACACAAAACCCGGCCAGATCGTAGTCACCTTCCCTGTACACCTCGGGCAATATGGCCGTTTCCCCGCCCACCAGGGCGCAGCCCGCCTCGATGCAACCGTCACTCACCCCCCGTACCAGTGCCTCCACCAGCGGCGGGTTGTCCCGGGGGATCGCGATGTAGTCCAGGAAAAACAGCGGCTCCGCCCCGGCGCACAGGCAGTCATTGACCGACATGGCAACCAGATCAATGCCAACGGTGTGGTGGCGGTTCATCATCGCCGCCACCTTCAGCTTGGTCCCCACGCCGTCCGAGCCCGACACCAAAACCGGGTGCTTGTAATTCCGGGCGAACAGCCGGCTGTTGAAATCCAGGCTCACCAAACTGGCAAACCCGCCAAACCCATCCATCACCCTGGGGGTATGGGTCCGCCGCACCCAATGGGCCATGCCGTCCAGGGTTTGGTTGTAAAGATCGAGATCCAATCCAGCTGCCCGGTAATCCAAGCCCTGGTTCGATCCCGCTTTCCCGCTTTTGTTGTTTGCTTCGCTCATGCTCCTAACTTAGGGAAAAAAATGGGATTTCGATCGGGCACTGGGCACTCGAAAACGGTTTGGAAGCGCAGGCGGGAAAATGGCGAAAAATCGCTAGGCTCGATTGTATTAAAAAGTATTATTTAGGTATAACTTAGATAGGTTTAGCGAAAAGGCTATGTCCATTTTCTCAATT
>JAFMJU010000041.1 GCA_017853285.1 Gemmataceae bacterium | reverse complement strand
TCCAACCCACACCCACCAAAAGTAAGGAGGGCCAAAACCCCTGGCTTGGAAAATGATGCCAACCAGCCGTACTGCGTATCACCGCTTTGAAAAACTCCAACTACTTCCCTTCCCACACATCCCGCAGCAACTGGTAAATCGCCGGCTCGTTCTCCTTCAGCTCCGCCCGGTTGAATGGGAAGAAATCATTGCTGCCGAAATAGGCCTCGGTCATCTCGGCGAAAAATTCCATCGGCGTGGTCAGCCCGTAGTGTTTCACCCGGCTACCATCGAAAAGCAGCGCCTTGTCTCCATGTCCGCTTTTCTTGAAATCCTCGTAGGCCTGGCTGATGCGCGGGTTGTCGAATCCCAGCACCTGGTCATGGTAAGCGTGCGACAGTTCGTGCAGGATCACCCATGGTTGCTCGCGGATATTGCGGGTTGTCATCAAATCCGCCGCGCGCGGAAGGTGCACACACTTGGCCAGGTCTTCGCTGTACCCATTTTTCTTCAACCACCCGGCGCTGGGGTGGTACTGCATCGGCCCCAGACCGCCGTGGTTCAGGTCCAACACGATCGGCACCCGCTGAAGCCGGGCCACCTTGTCCGCCGGCACCACCACCTTCAGTTCCGCCAAACGGAAGGCCAGAAACCGAAGGGCCTTGTCGGCCAGTTCCCGGTTTTCCGGTTGCAACAGGCGGTCATCCACCCGCACCCTCCACCCTTCCACTTGCCGCTCGGTGCGTGAGGTCGGTTTGGCTGCCTCTGCCTTGGCCTTTTTCCCCGGAGCCTGCTCCAGCAGTTTCAACATCGCTTTGCCCAGGGCGTCCCCCACCAGGAAATAGGTTTCCGCGTTGCCAAACTCATGGTGGCCATGGCCCGGGTTGGGTGAGTCCTCCGGTTTGCGTACAAACTCACGGGTGGAAACAAAGGCTACCTTGCCACCCAACTCGGGCCGCTTGGCGGCATTGGCCTGCGCCTGCCGCAGCTTTTCCCATTCCGCCGGGGCCGTGACCCAGGCTCCGGTCAATTCCCCAATCACCACCGGCAATTCCGGCGCGCCCAAGTCCTTGCGCACATCCTGGATCAAATGCACCAGGTTGTTCTCGTACTGCGGAATGGCGTTCTTGGGATCCACACCGTCATTCCAGCCGTGGTACCAAACGAATCCGGAGAGTACCGGCTCGCGATCGGCAAGCGCGGGGAAATCCTTCTTGAATTGGCCCAAGGCCTGCTTCACATCCGCCACCATCCGTTTGTAATAGGGTCCGGTTTCGCCCCCGGAACCAGGTGGCCGGAAATCCTTGTACAGGCTCTTGCCACCCCAGGCGCATTTGACCACCAGCACCGGGTCGCGGAAGTGGTCCCCCACCACATGGCCGAATTGCAGTTCGGGGCCGAAGTGGTGCTTCCCTCCATAGGGCGTGAAGCCAAAACCCAAAGGACCTTTCTTCAACGGATCCCTCTCGGGCTGGTACCAAACCACCACATCATCGCGCACCACCCAGTCGCCATCTTTGCCACGCAGGTGCGCCAGCCGCTTGGCCAACTCGGGCTCACGGAACAGGGCCTTCAGGGTGCCACGGCCCTGGTTGTAATCCTTCCCCTCCAGGTCCACTACCGCCTGGCCTTCCATATTGGATTGCCCGGCCAGAACGAACACCCGCACCGGTTCAGCCGCATTGGCCATCCCAGCAAAGGCAAAAACCGCTAGACAAAACCACGCACGCATCATGTCTCTCCCCCTAATTGGCTGGTTGCGATGGTACAACAGCTTGCGTTGGAGCGGGTATGCTCTGGTGAAACGCTTCCGATGCAGCGAGGCCCGCCACCATGTTCCGCCTGACCGTGCTCTATGGCCACCCGACCGACCCGGATGCCTTCGACCGCTACTACCATTCGGTGCACATCCCTCTGGCCAAAAAAATGAAGGGGCTGAAGGGTTGGACCATCGGCAAATGCCAACCGGTCAACCCGGGCGAGAAACCTGCCTATTACATGATCGTCGGCCTCTACACCGACACCCGGGCCGAAATGGAAGCCATCCTGGAATCACCCGAGGGCAAGGCCGCCGTGGCCGATGTGCCGAAATTCGCCACCGGCGGTTGCACCTTTCTCTTCAATGACGAAGAGGTGCTGGTCCCTTACCGCCTCGATTGATCAGGCCAGGGCATACACCCGCGCCACGCCACCCTGGTAGGCGATGGCCAACCGCTTCCCATCGGCGGAAAGGGCCATGTCTCGCACATTGTCGGGCAGCTTTTGCGCCACAAACTCGTTGAGGGGTTCCAGCTTTTTCTCGTCCGGCTTCTTGGCGTCCTTGGCGGGTTCCTTCTTCTCATCTTTCTTGGGTGGGCTGGCGGGTGGCTTGAAATCGTCCTTCCACGCCCAGAGCATCCCCCCGTTGCCCCCGGCGCTCCCGAGGATAAAGCCCGACTTGTGCCAGGCCACACCCCAGCCGGTTCCCTGAAACGCTTCCTTCGAGCGCAACTCGGCGCGCATCTCGCCGGTGGTCCAGTTGGCAACCAGAATCAACGGATTGCCCACCCCGGCAAAGGCGTTGGAAACATTCGTGATGCCCGAACAGGCGATGGAGGCGCCATCGGGCGAGAACGACCACGCCCGCACCCCGCCGATATCGGCGCCAAAGCCGGCATCGTATTTGTGCAGGGCCGCGAGAGTGAATTCGCGCACCAGTTGCCCGGAGCCGTCCCACACCTTCAACCGTCCCTTCAAGTCGGCAGAAAGGATGAATTTGCCATCCGGCGAAAACGATGCCTGGTAAACATGGCAGTCGTGCGCCTGCCAGGCCTTGCCGGGCCGCAGGTCGGGCAGCAGATGGATCGCCAGCCTGCCATCGTTGCCACCGGTCAGCACCCGCTCGCCGTGGCAGTCCACGCCACGGATCCAGCCCGTGTGCGCCTGCGCCTGCCGAACCGGTTCAGGAAAAGGCGCACCCAGCGGCCAGGTTAGCAGCAGCCCGTCATACCCGGCGGTGATCAGCCATTTGTTGTCCGCGCTAAAACCAATGGCCCGGGTCCACGAGGCATGACCGGCCATGTCCACTTTCTTGCCGGCGATCTTGCCATCCTTGTCCGCGGTCAGGTCCCACTGCTGGATGGTGTTGTCCTGCGCGCTGGTGTACAGCCAACGGCCATTCGGGCTGAATCGGCACGCCAGTAGCGGGCTACCGTTTTTCAGTTCCACCGCTTGCTTGAGGGTGGCCAGATTGAAGCCGGGAATCGGTTCCGGCGGCGGGGGAGCGGGCTTGGGCGCCTCCTTGGGCTTGGCTTTGTCCTGCATCAGGCCAGCACCTCGCTGATGGGAGACCCGGTCGGGTCCACCATCGGGATCGGCCGTTGGTCGACATAGTATTTTTTGGCCGGATCCAGCCCCAACGCCTTCAGGTAAGTGGCGAACAGATGCCCGCCATTCACCTGGCGGTCCACCACCTCGGTCCCCTTGGCGTTCGTCTTGCCGCTCACGGAACCACCACGGATGCCGCAACCACCCAGCGCCACGCTCCACGCCTTCGACCAGTGATCGCGTCCGTAATTCCGGTTGATGCCCGGCGTTCGCCCGAATTCGCTCACCACCATCACCAGCGTGCTGGACAGCAAGCCCCGCTGATGCAGATCCTCCAGCAGCGTGGCGAACGGCCGGTCGAATTCAGCCAGTTGCTCGATGTGAAAATCAAAGTTTTCGTGATGCGTGTCGTAGTTGGTGTGGCTGATCTTCACGAAGGGCGCCCCACCCTCCAACAATCTGCGGGCCATCACGCAGTGCCTGCCGAAATCATGCGTGCCGTAACTGGCCGACAGCTTGGCTGGCTCGCTGCTCACATCAAACAGCGCCTTCTTCTGCATCAGTTGCAGCGCCTGGTCGTAGCTTTGGGTGTAAGCCTCCGTCATGGCGCTCTTCCGCCGGGCCAAAAATCGCTGGTCAGCCGCCCGCCGCATCTCATGCCGGGCCAGGTCGCGCTGCGCATCCATGCCACCCGGCCGGTCGATGTTTTCCGGGGCCCGGCCATCACTGATCGTCACCGAGCCGTATTTGGGCCCCAAAAAAGCGGCGTCCGCGGCATTCGTCCCGCCACCGCCGCCGGGCACAATATTCAGGTATCCGGGCAGCGGGTTCTCCTCTTCAGCCACAAACTTGGCTGCCACCGACCCGATATGCGGATACTCCACCGAGGGCTCCTGCTTCCGCCCGGTGTGCATGATGTAGTGACCCTTGCCGTGGTCATCCTCGGCCGTGTTTAGGCCCCGCACCAGCGCCAAACGGTGCATCTGCATGGCGGTATGCGGCAGCAGTTCGCAGATGTGCACCCCAGGTGCCGAGGTGGGGATGGCACGGAATGGCCCTCCGGTGGGCGCGCCCGGTTTCGGGTCCCAGGTCTCCAGTTGGCTCACACCACCGGAGAGGAACACCATCAGCACCCGCTTGTGCTGTTTGGCCAGGGGATTGGCTAGCAGGTTCCCCGCCCCGCAGGCGACCGTCGCCACTCCTCCACCCAGCACCCCCAGCATGCCGCGGCGGCTCAGGGTGTGTTCGGTTGAATTGCACGCGTAGCGGGCCATGGAAGCGCTCATGCCACATTCTCCCAAAACATCACCGGGATTGGATCAACCCACAAAGCGGAATTCAGCCGATCCCAAAAGCGCCCACAGCAGGTCGCGCAAGGCGGCCTGTTTGTCCATGGCACCCAGCGCCCTAGCCACTTCGGCTTTTTCCTCGCCCACTGGTAATCGGGTGAACAGGGTCAGGTAAATGGTCTCGGCGGCCTTGGCGGCATCCTTCTCTTTAAGCGCCATATCCATCAAATTGCCGGCGCGTGCATTGAGAAGCCCCTGCAGATGCCCGTGGTTGGCCAGAAATAAAGCCTGGTCCAGCCGTGCCTCAAATTGATCCGGATTGCCCGCTGGCGCCGACAGTACCTTCACAAACGGGGCGGCTTGGCCCTCCAGTTTGGGAAGCAGCGTTTCGGGATTGGCTTTGGCACCCAGCGCCTTGCGCTCGGCGTCCATATACCCGGTGGCGAAAACAAGCGCCTCCCCCATTTGCTCGGGGCCCAGGGGCCGCAGGCGCGCCACCAGCAAGCGATCCTCCGCATCCTTGGGCTGACCCGGCTTCGCCTCGCCACCACGCTGGTAGGCGGCGCTTCCGCAGATGCCGCGCAACAAGGCCCGGTGATCATACTTGGCAGCCAGCAATCCATCGGTCAGCGTTTCCAGCAGGGCCGGATGGCTGGGAGGATTGTCCCCATGGATCTGATCCAGGGGATGCACAATCCCCTTGCCCATCATTTGCGCCCAAAATCGGTTGGCGAAATTGCGTGCCAGTGCCCGCCCATCCGTCAGGTCTTTGGCAAGCAACAACCGCCGACTGTGTTTGGGGATACCCCGCGCCTCTTTGGTCGGCGCAGAAATGTACAGTTGATCCTTGGCCAGCATGGGGTCCTTGCGTTCCATGCCTCCTGGCACACCAGGGGCCCGCTTGTGGGTCTTCTTGGCCTTGTCGAAAACCGACTGGAACTCCACCTCCCCCTCGGCCTTTTCCGCCAGCACTTTTTTCTTCAATTTCGGATCGTCAAACAGGTAGGTGCGCTGGTAGTAGGCCAGCAGCCCGTGATAATGCTCCTGCTTGTAATCATCGATGCGCGGGTGGTCGTGGCATTGGGCGCACTGCAGGTTGGCCCCGAGGAACAACCGGCTGATGTCCCGCACCAGCAAATGGGTGTCTAGCTCACGGTCCAAAACAAAGCGGGCCGCGGCGCGGGTTTTCTCATCCGTTCCATCCACCGTGAGGATGTCGCGGACCATGCCATCCAGCGGTCGATTCTTGGACATACCATCACGCAGCCATTCCACCCAGGCCTTGGCATCCACATTCTTGGCCGGCCGGCGCTCCATCCACCATGCGTCGAGCACCCGGGCCCAATGCCAAGCATGTTCGGGGCTCGACAGCAAACGGTCGGTCAACTTCAGGCGCTTCGCTGGGTCCTTGTCAGCCGTGAAGGCGCGGGCTTCATCCGCGGAAGGCAAACCACCCACCAGGTCCAGATGGACCCGCCGCAAAAAAGTCAGGTCATCACAGGCGGGGCTGGCCAGGGTGGCCACCCGTGGCTCATCCTTGGCGATCGCCTGGTCAATCGATTGGGCAAACGGCGGGGCCTGCCCCAAAGCGAAACCGGCAGAAATCAAAGTCCAGCAGGCAACGCTCAGCGGCAGCCGGGGGGAGAACATGTCGGCGTTCCTTCCAACCGTTGGTTCTGGAACCACTTCCCAAGGCAGGCGGGATACGGGAAGTTTTCGTGTCAGGCGGGCTTCTACAATATTGCTCCTGATCTATCCTGCTGTCAACCGGCGATATCTCCAAACCCCGCCATTCCTTTCAGGCGATTGAGCGAAAGCCATTCCATCGGTAGGCTTTATGTCACAGCCCAGACCGCGGATGGTTTGAGTCAACCGCCTGAAAACGAAAGGATCTCTCCGCCATGAAACTCGGCATGAACATGCTCCTGTGGGGTTCCCATGTCACCAAGGACCACTTCCCCATCTTCGAGAAGATCAAGGCCGCCGGGTTTGATGGTGTCGAGCTTCCCATTTTCGAGGGTGACCCGGCCCACTACGCCACCATCGGCAAGGAACTCACGCGTCAGGGGCTCAAGTCCACCGTGGTGACCTGCCTCGGCGCCGATGCCAACCCAATTTCGGGCGACCCCGCCATCCGCAAGGCCGGGCTCGACCGCGTGAAGTGGGCCCTCGACTGCACCGCCGCGCTGGGTGGCGAATTGCTGGCTGGGCCCTACCACTCCGCCTTGGGCAGTTTTTCTGGCAACGGTCCCACCGACGAGGAGTTCAAGCACGGCGTGGAAGTCCTGCGCCATGTGGCTGAACACGCGCAGAAGGTGAATGTGCGCTTGGCCATCGAGTACCTCAACCGGTTCGAATGCTATTTCGTCACCACAGCCAAGCAGATGGCGCATTTGGTGGACGCGGTCGATCACCCCTGGTTCCGCTGCATGTACGACACCTTCCATGCCCACATCGAGGAAAAGAGCCAGGCCGATGCCATCCAGACTTTGGGTGACCGGTTCATCCATGTGCATGTCAGCGAGAATGACCGCGGCACCCCTGGCACCGGCCAGGTCCGCTGGCAGGAGGCCTTCAAGGCCTTGCACGCCCGCGATTACGATGGCTGGCTCACCATCGAGGCCTTCGGCCGCGCCCTGCCCGACTTGGCGGCAGCCACCAAGGTCTGGCGCGACCTGTTCCCCACACCAGACGAAGTGTTCCAGGAGGGCGGCAAATTCATCCGTTCCCACTGGGAATCTTCCAAGCACTAAGTTCCCCAGGCCCGGCGGCTTGCACCCATGGGGTGTCTGACAGCCTTGCTACTGTGTGTTGGTTGGCTGCCGGGTCAGGAACCGGCGGCCGATCCGGCGCTTGATCCGCCGCGCAAGGCCTTTGTTGACGCGGTGGAAAAGGCCCGGCAAGATCTGCTCGCCCAAATCAACCGCAAGATCGAGGCGGCCCGTCAGAAGGGCGACCGCCAGACCGTGAAGAAACTCAAGGACGACCACGAGGCCCTGGAGGAACATCCGGCTGCCAAACTGGGTTTCCCCTCGCCGTCGCACCAGGCCGCCCTCGAGAAAGCCGGCAAAACCCTCCAGGCCGAATACGCGCGCATCATCCGCCAAAACACGATGGACGGCCGGGATGACCGGGCCGAATGGGCCGAAAAAGATCTGAAAAAACTCCTGGCATCCATCCGCCCGCCGGAAGCGGACGACCGCGCCCCGCCAGACCCCGAGCTGGCTGATCCCAAAAAACCCTGGTCCTCACTCCTTCACGCATCCACCATGCGCCATTTGATTCGCTCGGGTGGGTCGCCTTCCGCCCCGGGGACCGGGCTGTCCGCCGACCTGGACACCGAGGGCCATTTCCAGATCCAGTCCATCGGCCCCGGGCTTGTCCGCATCCTCCACCGCAAGACAGGAAAACTGCTCACCCCCGCCGTGGTTCAGGCGAAGCCCGGCACCGCCGTGGTGCTGAAGGCCCCCATGAAGACCGAGGGCCACCAGGCCTGGCAAATGGTGCAGGCCGACAAGGGCATGGTGCGCCTGATCCACCAGCGCACCGGGCGCCCCCTCACCGTGACCGAAAACCTCCCCACGGTGGGCGACCTGGCCAAACTGGGCCCCGAGAGTTTGTGGAAAATCACCCCCCTCAAGAACTGAATACGGCCCCATTATGTTCACCTTGCTTTTGTCCGCCTTCTGGCTCACCAGCGCGCAGAGCGCCACTCCCTATCCGTCCACGGAAACGGTGGATGCCGCATGGAAAAGGGTGCGCGAAGCCGAGGCACCCTATGTCGGCTTGGTGAAAAACGACCGCATCAAGATCCACTGGATCGATGCCGACCGGCTTTGGTATCGCGCCGACCGGGATGGCCGGACGGAATTCGTTTTGGCCAACGCCGCGAAGGGCACCAAGGGCCCCGCCTTTGACCATGCCCGCTTGGCCGCGGAATTGTCCAAGGCCACCGGCGCAAAGCTTGAGGCCAGCAACCTGAAGCTGGAAGGCCTGACCTTTGGCACCAACGACTCCCTGACCGGGCTGACATGCGAGGGCAAACGCTACATCCGGGATGAAAACGGGTGGAAGCAGGGCGGAACCAATCCGGCGGAAAACCCCAAGGATCGCTTGCAACCGGTGGCTGGCCGCGCCCGCAGCGGCGGGTCAGGGCCGGAAACCAGCATCTTGTTTGACAATCAATTGAAACAACCCGTCGAAATCTTCTGGGTGGCCGGGGATGGCTCCGCCAAATCCTACGGCCCGGTCCCCCCTGGCAAGACTCGTGACCAGCACACTTTTGCCGGCCATGTCTGGTCAGTGAGACTGAGCGGCCGCGATTTGGGCTCCTATCGCGCCACCGAAAATCCCGGCCGCGTGGTGATCGATAGCGACCAACCCCAGCGACCACGCCGTGAAAACGGCACCGGCGAGGGTCGCCCGCGCGGGGCGACGCCGTCCGGCAGCCTGTTCACACGCGACCACAACCTGTTCCAAAAAGGGCCCGATGGTTCCGAAAAACAACTCACCACCGATGGCACCGCCAAGGATGGTTACCGCGGTGCTGTTTTCATCGCCCCAGGCGGCAAGCGCGCCATCGCCATGCGCACCCTGGCGGGTGATGCTCGCAAGCTCACCCTCATCGAGGCCGCCCCAAAAGACCAACTCCAGCCCAAGGTCACCACGGTCGATTACCCCAAGCCGGGCGATGCCATCGACCGCGACATGCCCCGCCTGTTCGACCTGGAAAACAACCGCGAAATCCCCCTGGACGCATCCGCATGGGAAAACCCCTGGAGCAACAACCGAGCCCAATGGTCACCCGATGGCTCCAAATTCTGGTTCCTGCACAACCGCCGGGGCCACCAGTTGCTGCGCCTCATGGAAATCGATGCCGCCACCGGCAACAGCCGCGTGGTGGTGGAGGAAAAATCCCCCACCTTCATCGATTACGCCCACAAGAGCTGGTGGCGTATCCTGCCTGGCAATAATCGCGTCATCTGGATGAGCGAACGCTCCGGCCACAACCACCTGCACCTGTTCGAACTGTCCACAGGCAAGGAATTGCAACCAGTCACCCGAGGCGAGTGGGTCATCCGCGAAGTGGAGCGGTTTGACGAGTCCACCGGCCAATTCCGTCTGAAAGTGGGCGGCATTCATCCCGGGCAAGACCCCTACCATGTCCACTTCGTTCTCGCCCATCTCGATGGCCGCCCGGTGGTTCCCCTCACCCAAGGCGATGGCACCCACGAGGTGGAAGATGGGCCCGAGGGCAAAAACCTGGTCGCTCGCCACAGCCGAGTCGACTTGGCCCCTGTTACCGAATTGCGCGATGCCAGGACCGGCAAGCTATTGGTGGAACTGGAAAAGGCAGATGCCACCGCCCTGCTGAAGGCGGGCTGGCGCGCGCCCGAGCGATTTGTCACGGCTGGCCGCGACGGCAAGACACCCATCTATGGCATCATCCACCGCCCCCGTGATTTCGATCCCGCGCGCAAATACCCCGTCATCGAATACATCTACGCCGGCCCGCAGGACGCCTTCGTGCCCAAGTCATTCCGCCTGATGCACGGCGCTCAGAAAATGTGCGAGATCGGCGCCGTGGTGGTGCAGATCGATGGCATGGGCACCAGTCGCCGCTCGAAGGCCTTCCATGATGTCTGCTGCAAAAATTTGGCCGATGCCGGCTTCCCAGATCGCATGATCTGGACACGCGAGGCGGCCAAATCACGCCCCTGGATGGACCTGACCCGGGTGGGCATCTACGGCGGCTCCGCAGGCGGCCAAAACGCCCTGCGCGCGCTCTTGAGCCACGGCGATTTCTACCATGCCGCCGTCGCCGACTGCGGCTGCCACGACAACCGCATCGACAAGATCTGGTGGAATGAGCTGTGGATGGGCTGGCCCATCGGCCCCCACTACGAGGCCCAGGCCGCCCAAACCGACGCCGCCAAGCTGAAAGGCAAACTGCTACTCACCGTGGGCGAAATCGACAGCAATGTCGATCCCGCCTGCACACTGCGCGTGGTGAAGGCCCTCATCCAGGCCGGCAAATCGTTTGAATACCTGGTCCTGCCCGGTCTCGGCCATGGAGCCGGCGAAAGCCCCTTCGCCGCGCGGGAACGCGTGCGCTTCTTTCTCCAACATCTGGTGTTAGCCAAGTCTTCCGGGTGAGAATGATTTTTCAGTAAATGGAAACCACTGCCCCCAGACGAGGCAATCTCAGCCCTCGTTTTAATCCTTAAAAAATTTTCACTTCCAAATTTGACTTCCCCCAAAATCGTGAACTAGATTTCCGGAAGCATCAATACATATCATTTGAAGTCACTTGATGCTAAGTGATTCTATCATCTCTCTCGCCCAACCCGGAGAAGCACCATGAACCTGAGGAATGATATCGGTGTTTTCAAAGGCTCCCGTTCCCCGTCACGCCAACGCGCCCTTCCCGCCTTGATGGCCCTGGAAGCCCGCATGGTGCCTGCCAACTTCACCGTGGATTTTGTCCTCACCAACGACTGGGTATCCGGCTACCAGGCCGCGGTGAAGGTGACCAATCTCGACAGCACCCCGGTCAGCGATTGGAAACTCGAGTTCGATTACGCCTCCAACATTAGCTCCCTGTGGGATGCCCAATTGACCAGCCATGTTGGCAACCACTACTTGGTGGCGGCCCCAGGTTGGGCCAAGGATATTCCCGCCAAGGGCTCCGTCGCTTTCGGATTTGTCGCCGCTCCGGGCACGGATCGCCTGCCGCCCACCAATTACAAGTTGAACGGGCAATCTTCCGGCGGCACCACCCCAGCACCTGCCCTTCCCACGCTGTCGGTCACCAGTCCCAAAGTGGCGGAGGGCAACACCGGCGGAACCAACACGCTTGATTTCGTCGTCACACTGTCGGCCGCCAGCACCCAAACCGTGACGGTCAACTACGCCACCACCGCCGGCACCGCCAGCGAGGGTTCCGACTACGCCAAGGCAACCGCCACCCTCACCTTCCTCCCAGGAGAAACCTCCAAAACAGTGAAGGTCGCGGTCATCGGCGATACCGTGGTGGAAGGGGATGAGACGCTCACCCTGAAACTCTCCTCCCCCGTGGGAGCCACGCTCAAAGCAGACACTGGCACGGGCACCATCACCAACGATGATGCGGCAACTCCGCCTCCCTCCTCCGGCGGGGCGGTGAAAGTGGAAATCAGCTCCGATTGGGGCAGCGGCTACACCGCGACCGTCACAATCACCAACAGTACCACCGCCGCCCTGAATCCTTGGCAGTTGGGTTGGACCTTCGACGGTCAGGTGACCAGCATCTGGAACGCCAAGGTCGCCAGCCGATCCGGTGAATCCTGGACCATCAGCCCCGAAAGCTGGAACGGCTCCATCGCCCCGGGCGCCTCGGTTTCCTTCGGATTCAATGGCGCCCCCGGCGTCAAATACAAGGTCCCCACCAATTTCATTCTCAATGGAAATTCCACCGGCGGAGGAGGTGGTACCACCCCCAACCGTGCCCCCTCCGCCTTGGACGATTCGGCGGTTGTGGCCGCCGGCAGCAAGGCCACCATCAGCGTGCTGGCCAACGATTCCGACCCCGATGGCGACAAACTCTCCGTGAAAAGCGCCTCCCAGGGGAGCTTTGGCACCACGGCTGTCCAAGCCGATGGCTCGGTGGTTTACACCCCCGGAACCGGCTTCACCTCCACCGATTCCTTCACCTACACCATCGCCGATCCATCCGGCCTCACCAGCACCGCCAAGGTCACTGTCAACCTGATGGCCGATGGCATCAAGGCCTGGCCCGGCCAGGTATTCGCGCCCTATGTGGACACCACCCTGTGGCCTACCCTTGACATGGCCAAGGTGGCCTCGGAGCAGGGCCTGCGCTACCTGTCGCTAGGATTCATCACCGCCACCTCGGCCAACAAGCCGGCATGGGGCGGCTTCACCACCTACGAGATCGATGGCCAGGATTTCGACCTGAAAATGCGCGCCCAGATCAGCTCCATCCGCGCCCTGGGCGGGGATGTGAATGTTTCCTTCGGCGGCGCCGCCAACCAGGAAATGGCCGAGGTGCTCACCGACAAGGCCGCGCTGAAAGCCGCCTACCTGCAGGTGATCAACACCTACAACCTGAAACGCGTCGACTTCGACATCGAGGGTGGGGCGCTTGCCAACAAGACCGTCATCGACCGCCGCAGTGCCGTGCTGGCCGAGATTCAGACCGAAATGCTGAAGGCAGGCAAGCCGCTGGAAATATGGCTCACCCTGCCGGTGCTGCCCACCGGCCTCACCGCCGACGGCCTCTACGCGGTCAACAGCGCCGTCAAGTCCGGCGTGCGTCTGGGCGGTGTGAACATCATGGCGATGGACTACGGCGATTCCGCCGCCCCCAACCCATCCGGCAAGATGGGCGACTACGCCATCCAGGCCGCCACCAGCCTGCAGGGACAGCTCAAGCAGATTTACGCCGGCTACACCGATGCCAAGCTCTGGGGCATGGTGGGTATCACCCCGATGATCGGCATGAACGATGTCCAAACCGAAATTTTCGATCAGCAGGAGGCCCGCGAGGTGATGGCCTTCGCCCAGCAGAAGGCCATCGGCAAATTATCCTTCTGGTCCCTCAACCGCGACCTGCAAAGCCCCAAGGGCGATTTGCCCAATGTGGACAACTTCTCCTCCAGCATCCTGCAAACCCCCTACGAGTTCTCCGGCATCTTCAAGCCCTTCACCACCGGATATGGCTCGGGTGGCGGTGGCTCCACCAATCCGGTCACCCCATCCCTGTCCGTGG
The DNA here is from genome assembly GCA_017853285.1 of Gemmataceae bacterium. Classification (GTDB taxonomy): domain Bacteria; phylum Planctomycetota; class Planctomycetia; order Gemmatales; family Gemmataceae; genus UBA6894. The sequence goes on along the minus strand of JAFMJU010000041.1, from coordinate 114 downwards.
CCAATGCCACGGTCACGGAAGGCAATGCCGGAACGGTCTCCATGGATTTCAAGGTGACACTGTCCCAGGCGGCCTCCAGCAACATCTCCTTCACCGTGAACACCGCGAATGGCA
>JAFMJU010000494.1 GCA_017853285.1 Gemmataceae bacterium | reverse complement strand
TCCAGAACCGGATGCGGAGGTTGCCGTTCCGGATGCCGAGGAACTCGCATTGGAATCATCCGACGAGGCTGTGGTGCTTGTTCCGTAAGCGACGGTACCCTTACGGAAGCGGAAGGGTTGGACCACCGTAACCGCCGGTTCGATATCCCTTGCCACCAGGTCCAACACAGCCCGGGCCAACATCGCCTCCTCCACCACCTCGCGGCCAACCCGGGTGGACCTTGTTTGGATATCCACGGCGAAATAGAGGCCAGCCATCAAAATCATGCAGATGGCGACAGAAATCAGGAATTCGATCAGTGTGAAGCCCCGCCTCGCAGGGCTGATCAACCCGTGAATCATTTGGATCCTCCCGAAGACTTTGAGGATCCAGATGACTGCGAGGGAGTGGATTTTGAACCGCTGGAACCAGCGGATCCACTGGTTGACTTTGACGAGCCGGAACTTGAACCAGAAGAAGATGCACCCGTCGATGGAGTGGACTTGGAAGAGGTGGATGCCCCAGAGGAGGAAGACGAAGGCGTACCGGATGAGGAACCGCCGGAAGCTGTGCTGGAACTGCTGGAGGAACTTCCGGAAGAGGCTGTGCTGTCTTCCGTGGCGGAATCATCACTGGGCGGGGGCACTCCGTCCATCAGGCTGCCCTGAAGCGTGGTATCCAGCACCAATTGGGAAACCGAAACCAGACTCCGTTGCGGCTCGTTCTTGTGGAATGACCGGGCCGTGACTTTCATCAATCCGGCAAGATTGCCGAAGGATTCGCATGAAATTTCCCATTGGTAACCGGGGCAGGCGGACTCATCTCCTGAGGCGGACTCGAGAGCCAGCACCCCCGCCGCCGCCTCTGCCAAACGGGCCTCGGCGATGCGCAAGGCCTGACCCCGCTGGCGTGCGTTTTCACCATTTCGCTGGCCCATATCCAACAGGCCGTAGATAGCGATCACCGAAAGGAAAAAGATGGCGGTGGAAACAATCACCTCCAGCAGACTCAGTCCCTTCCTTTTTTGCCGGGCTTCAAGACGCATGGCACGCCCTTCCCCTTATGGGATTCAGGAACTGAGACGACGAACGCTGGTGGTACCTGTGAGACTCCGCAATGTGACAGATAAGGGCAGGCAGTTGGGACTGCTGAATATGATTTCCACGGTTCGATCGGCTGTCCCATCCGGCCTGAAAATGGCGACTGTGGACCAAAGATCCGCAGGAACCTCGCCTTCCTTCAGGGATTCAGCGACCTGACCATCCTCACCCAGCGAGATGGATTTGCCGTCCACCACAACCCTCAACCCGATGTCCGGGGGCAACACCCCCTCCCGGGAAGGAAACTCCCGGGGCGTCGAACCAGCCCAGTACTCGGTATCATCCGGGGCAAACCTGTAATTTCCCCGACCGGGCACGACTGAAAATCGATAGGCCCTGCCTTGATCGATGGCATGGACACGCGCTTCCGCAAGCGACCCGCGCACCCCATCCGTGGCGGCAAGCAGCTTTTCACCCTTGTAGAAATTCTTTACCGAAGGGGCGGCGATAGCCATGACCACCACGATCATGCCCAGAACCAAAATGATTTCCAGCAGGGTGAAAGCATGGCGGGCCGCCCCGCCCATTCGGACAGGCGGCGCAAACCGCTCTAAACCCCGCTGGCAGTGAAGCATTGTCAGTTCTTGGCCTCGAGCACTTTTTGGCCCCGCATGGTGTAAACACGGACATAGTCATCCGCACCGTCCTGGGGGGCCTCGAACTGGTATTGCTGTTTCCAGGGATCCAGCAAGTTTTCCGGGCGGAGGCTACCGATATTGACCAGTTCCTGGAGATTTCCTGGCCATTCGCCGTTGCGGATCTTGTAATCGAGCAAGGCTTTTTTGATGGTGGCGGCGTTCATGACCGCCGAGTCTTCCCGGGCCCGCTCCAAGTAAGACATCACACCAACAGCCATGCCTGCGAGCATGACGATGATGGCCACAACCACCAGCACTTCGAGCAGGGTGAAGCCGGAACGGGCACCTTGGGGGGAACCTGTCCGAACAACCCAAGAGGTTCGTCGATTGGCTGGGCTCAAACGCATTGGTCTCTCCAAAATCGGAATGTAAATCAAAAAGCACCGGAAATTCAGGCCAGAGAATCTGGCAAAGCAGGCTTGAGTAAATTATTAAACACAAATTATTAGAAGCGTGTGAATCTATTCAATCACGCTGCTCATCCGGAAGATGGGCAAGAGGAGGCCCACCACTACCAATAACACCATTCCCGCCATTACCATCAACATCAAGGGTTCCAGAAGGCGAACAAACAAATCGAGCTCTCGCGAGGTTCTTTTCTCCAAATTATTGGCAACATCGACCAAAACTTTTTCTAGCTGATTACTCTCTTCGCCAATAGAAACAATCTCAACGATATCTCTAGGAAAGTAACTGCACTCAACAAATGGCTTAGCCAACGAATCGCCACCCTTCACATTTTCTGCCGATTTTTCTATAGCATCGGCAAGCACGCGATTTCCCGTTGAGTCTTTTGCAATACGTAGAGCCTGAAGTAGCGGAATTCCGTTGGACAACATGGTCCCCAGGATACGGGTAAACCTGGCCAAAGCCAGGCTGAGGAAAATGCGCCCAGCCCCCGGTATTGCCAAACGAAATTTATCCAGTTGAAATCGGCCCTTTTCGGATGCCGCCCAACCCAAAAAGGCGCTTACACCGATGAAAAGGAACAACAAAAAAGGCACAAAAAAGAAGGGGTTGATCATGGTGTTGCTGACGGCAAGCAACCCGGTGGTCAGGGCGGGCATCTGCCCCTTTTCCTTTAGCCTGTCAAAAATGGTCTCGAATTTGGGGACGAAAAAGACCAACAGCACGATGAGAATGACCCCACCCAATCCACCCAGCACCATGGGGTAGGCCATGGCACCGACCACCTTGGATTTCATATCCTCCTGGTGCTCGGTGAAATCTGCGATCCGCCGGAGCACATCCTCCAGAAACCCGCCTTCCTGCCCTGCCAGCACCATGCTGACAGCCAACTCGCTAAA
>JAFMJU010000493.1 GCA_017853285.1 Gemmataceae bacterium | reverse complement strand
GCGACGGCCGGAACTGGCTGCGCTGATCCAGCATTACGAGTACGGCGACCTGCCGACCGTGAAAGTGTCCCCCGTCGCCCTGCCCGTGTACGAGAACCGGCAGGCCATGGGGGGCAAAGCCTGGTTGCGCGAGTTCGCCGTGCGCATGGGGCCCAAGGCTCCGCCCGTCCATTTGCTGGTGCTTTTGCCCAAGGACAAGGCCGACCAGGGAAAGCCCGCCCCGGTGTTTTTGGGGATCAGCTTCACGGGCAACCAGTCCATCACCACTGATCCGGGGGTTCGCCTGGCCACTTGCTGGCAGTACGACAAATACCCGGGTGTGACTGCCAACCGGGCCACCGAGGCCAGCCGCGGCACCGCCTCCAAGGTGTGGAACCCTGAAATGATCCTCGAGGCCGGATACGGCCTCGCGATATTCCAGGCCAACGAGGTCGACCCCGATGTGAAGGAGACCCGCGGCGGCCTGCAGCCCTGGATGCGCAACCAGGAACCACACACACCCGAAAAGTGGGGAACCATTTCCCTGTGGGCATGGACCTTCAGCCGGATGGTGGATGTGCTGGCGAACGATCCGGCGGTGGACGGCAAACGGATCGTGGCCGTCGGCCATTCCCGTCTGGGTAAAACAGTCTACCTGGCAGCGGCCCTCGACGAGCGGATCGCGATGTCGATCCCACTGCAAGCGGGGTGTGGCGGCACCGCCCCGGTGCGGGGCACCGTGGGTGAATCGGTGAAGCGCATCAACACGGCGTTCCCCCACTGGTTCAACAGCCGGTTCAAGGAATTCAACGACCGGCCCCAGGGCCTACCGTTCGACCAGCACGCCATGGCCGCCCTGATCGCACCCCGTCCGGTCCTTTTTCCCAACGCCTCGGAAGACCAATGGGCCAACCCCGATGGCCAGTTCACCATCCTTCAGGCGGCCGACCCGGTCTACAGATTGCTGGGTGTGGAGGGACTGGCCGCCCCGGAAAAGCCGCCACTCGGCAAGCTGTCCGCGGGGCGGCTCGGGTACTGGGAGCGTTCGGGCAAGCATGAGATGAAGGCGGAAGACTGGAAGGTTTTCCTTGATTTCGCCAAAAAGCATCTGGGTTCCTGACTGCCTGGTGGAAGGTCGCGTTTAACGGAGTCCGTCCCGTGTTGAAATCCATCCTGGTCGGCCTCGACGGTTCGGAATATTCCGAGGGCGCCCTTGGCCTGGCCCTCCAGTGGGCCAAGGTTTCCGGGGCCGTGATCGGCGGCATCGCCGTGGTGGACATCCCCGGCATTTTCCAGGCCGAGGCGGTTCCCCTGGGGGCCGAGCAGGCCAAGGAAGCGCTGGACCAAAGCCGTCTGGCCGATGCCCGCAGGCATGTGGATCATTTCCTCTCCGACTGCGCCGCCCGGGCGGCCGGTGCGGGGGTAGCCTGCAAGCTGATCGAATCGGTAGGTGAGCCTGAGGATCAGATCCTGCTGGAGAGCCAGCGGTTTGACCTGCTGTTGCTTGGCCGCCAAACCCGTTTCCACTTCGAGACGGAGCCACGGGATTCTTCCCTGGTGCCAACCGTGTTGAAGGGAAGTGTCCGCCCGGTGGTGGTTGTCCCGGAAAAGCCGGGCCATGGCGAATGCGTGGTGTTGGCCACCGACGGGGGCCCCGGTTCGGCCCGCGCGGCCTGGGCCTTTGTCCATTCCGGTTTGCTGGCTCAATTGCCTATCCATGTCGTTTCAGCCCTCAAGGACCCCACGGATTCGGCCCGTGCCGTCGACCGCCTGGGTGAATTGCTGCGCTGGCATGGCCGCACCGTGGTGGAGCACACCATCGAGCCGGAATCGGCGGTGTCATCGCTGCTGTTGCGGGAGGTGACCCGGCGGAAGGCTGCCTTGCTGGTGATGGGCGCCCATGGTCGGTCTGCCATCACGGAGCTGATCTTTGGTTCCACCACCCGCGAGGTGGTGAATGGATGCCCCGTGCCGGTCTTCCTCACCCACTGAGGCCACAGGAACCGATGGCGCGACGACCCCTGCCGACAGGCCCGGCGGACTGGCTGATCCTGGCCGTGACCCCGGCGTTGCTGGTTGGCATGGTCAGCGCGCTGCTGTTTTTCATCCTGGCTGTTTTTTACCGGGGCGAATTCAACGAGCGCCTCCACTGGATCCTGTTCGCCGGCGTGGTGGGCATGGTCCTCATCGGACGCATCCACCTCATTGAGGAGATTTCACGCAGGGCCGGGTTTTATTCCGGAATCCTCGGCCTGCTGGTGGTGATCGCGCTAATCCGATTCGTGCCACCGCCCCTGGGTTGGCCGCCGCCCGGCCATTACGCCTTCTGCGCCGCCCTGGTCGCCCTGGGTTTTTGGGCCACCAGGCTGCTGGTGGCCGACACCACCGATATCCATTCCGAGACGGAAATCGGCGGCGAAGGGTTGTTGCGGGCCGCCGGTCTGGAGGATGATCCCGCCGCCCGCCTGCGGCGTGATGTCGAGCGCAGGACCGGCCCCGATGCCCCCCACGCCAGCAAACAAAAAAGGGCGAATCAGGAGGATGGGGAAGGGGAGGACGAGGCGGAGCAGATCCGCTCCAACCCGAATCGCCGCCGGGCGCCCGGGGTGGCCATCGTCTGGTTTTCAGCTCTGGCGCTGCCGGTGTTCGGTATCGGACAGGGATTCATTCCCGCCGAGGAATTGAAGACCCGGTGGTACACGCTGATGCTGCTGGTGGGATACCTGGGCTGCGCCTTCCTGCTGTTGCTCACCTCGTGCTTTTTGGGTTTCAGGCGGTACTTGGCCCGGCGTGGCCTGTCCATGCCCGCCGGCATGGCGGCCATCTGGATTTTGGGTGGCATGCTCCTCGTGGGCTGTGTGCTGCTGGTCGCCCTGGTCATTCCCAGGCCATCCGACATCGGCCCACTCCAAACCCTGTCGGCGCTGGCCGGAAAAAAGATCGAGCCGATCCGCAAGGAGCAAAAACAGCCCGAAAGCAGCCAGGGAAACCCTCAAAGCGCCGGCAAGGAAATGGACGCCCGGCGCGATGACTCGAAGGGCATGGAGAAAGC
>JAFMJU010000492.1 GCA_017853285.1 Gemmataceae bacterium | reverse complement strand
GCTTCCGTCCAACAAGATGTGCCCAACCCGCACCATGCCCACATCCTCCTTCAACACCACCGGTCTGGTTTTCACCATTCCCAGCAACTTGACAAGGCTCAGGTCATTGATCTCGATCTGAAAATCTCCCAGATTATCTGGCAATACACCTTCAAATCCCTCATCCAATACAATTCGATTGCCAGTCAAATGCTTAACCGGTTTGGCTTCAGGCAATGCAACCGCCGGCTTTATCGCCGGCTTGGCCACACCGCTAGGGGTGGTTTTATCCGCTTTTTGGGATGGTTCATTTACCGGTAGTTCAGAACCCACTACCGCCTTTTTGGGTTCCTCAGACTTTTGGCTACTATCTTTTTCAGCAACCTGTCCGTATCCACTGCAAACACCCAAAGTTCCTGCCATTACCAAGCAAGCCATATTCCTGCGCATTCTGAGCACTCCATGAAATTTAGATTCTCCATGTCTACCCTTGAATACGCATTCCATACAATTCTTCCGTCTCAGCTAAAAAGAAATATTCTTTTAGACCATAAAACCAAAGGCCCGTGACAGCATCACGGGCCAAGCGAATAGACAGTATTGAATCGCCGCCTACTGCCCCCGCGACACCGTCCCCTTCTTCGTCGACATCGCGATCGGCGCCTCGAACGGCAGCGGCCGGCCCGCCACCACCATGTCCCGCTCGTGCAGCATGTCCCGCACCTGCCGGTACGCCGCGAAACTGTCCGGGTAGATGCAGAAGGTCACCGCGCTCTCCTTCGCGTCCAGATTGTCCACGATCCGCCGAAACGCGCTCCCCTCCTTCATCGCCTGCTCCAGCGGTTCGCCCCGCTTCGGATCCAGCGGCAGCACCTCCCACCCCGTCAGACCGTACCGGAACCTGGCCCGGTCATCCGGTTTGCCGGCCTCGCCCAAAAGCCCCGGCGGACGCTCCCGCTCGATGGTGTATTTCAGCCGGAACGCGCCGATCGGCGAGGTCGTCCCCTCCATCACCCACTGGTTCTGCAGCACCTCGCCCGCCTTCCGCAACGACTCCTGCACCTCGTCCAGCATCGATCCGATGTCGATCGCCGCGATCCGGTTCTCCCGGATCTCGAAGATGATCTCCTCGCTCTGCACCGTCTGGCTGATCGGCGTCCGCCACCGGTGCACCTTGCCCGGCTTGCTGTTCTTCCCCAGGTACTCGATCTGTTCCCGCGCCTTGCCGATCCGCTCCGTCAATTCGTCCAGCTTCTTCGAGGGCTTGTGCGGCTCGGGCATTGCCTCCTCAGCCTCAGGTGTCGGTTCGGGCGACTTCACCGATACCAGCGCCCGCTTTTCGCTTTCCAGCTTCTCAAGCTCCGCACGGGCCAGTGCGTTCTCTCCTTCCAGACGGCTCCGCTCCAACCGCGTCCCGGCCAGTTCCTCCAGCCGCCGGGTCAACATCGACTTGGCCTCGGCCAACTTCCCCTCCTCCTCGCGAATCCGCCCGGCGAAGGGATTCTCCGGCGGCGGGGCCTTCTGCGCCAGTTGCTGCACCTGCTCGGTGGGCGGCGCGAATGGCAGCTCGATCTTGTCACCCTTGTAACTGCGCGCCCCCGCCCAGGCCACCAGGATCAGCCGCAAAATAATGCCCACCACGTTCGCCACGACATCCAAAAAGGAGTCAAAGCTGAACTGTTCCGCCTGCGGTGGTTTTCTGCGCCGCCTGTACATGGTTCCCCCGGCTCCCTCCCACTCAAATCCAATGCGTCACTGGCTCGAAAGCGCTTCTTTCAAATCCTTGGCGTTGTTCACCGTCTGCTGCCGGCTATGCACCGGCCAGGTGGCCACGATCGGATACAGGCTGTGGTACGCCCGCATCCCATCCGGCCAGACCAGGAATCGCACCTGGATGAACGAGGTGGTCCCAGCCGCCCGGTCCAGCGTCCGCCGGCGCTCCACCCGCTCCTTCAGTTCCTGAAGCAACGGGTTGCCTTCCTCCGGCTGGCTCACCATCTGCCGGGTGAACTTCTTCCCACCCGGGTGCAAAATCACCCCGTCGGCGGTGCACTCCACATACTGGGTCAGCTCCCGCCCGCCCGTCAGCCTGGCCATCTTCAAGGGCCGCGGGGCCCTGGGCTTTTCCTCCGCCACGGGCGGAAGAGGCACATTCAGGCGGTTCAGCGCCTCCAGCGCCGGGTCATCCGTGGCGAAACCATCCCCACTCGCCCCCGAGGGCCTGGGTAGTTTTGCGGGAACCGATTCATCCTGTTTCTCCTGCGGATTCAGGTTGACAGATATTCCCCCTCCGGAACTGCCGCTTGCCCCGCCGCTCGACCCAAGATTCACACCGGGCGCCGGCGGTGGCCCATCCATCGGCGGCAAGGTGCCGGGGGCCCCTGCGGCACCATTCCCTGCGGCTCCCCCTCCATTGGGTCCAGACCGGGCTCCCGCGCCCTCTGTGCCGGCAACTCCACCCTCGCCCCCCATCCCTGTTCCAGCGCTCCCACCAGACCCGTCACCCACCCCGCCGCTGGCTCCGTTCCCGCCAGGCGCGCTGGCTGCACCGGAAGCTCCACCAATTCCCCCCGGCCCGGGCACTCCACCAACCCCTGCGCCACCATTCCCGCCTGGCAGCCCACCGGGCCCACCCGGCAATCCAACCACACCTCCGGGTCCATTCGCGCCCGTGCTTCCAGGCATCCCACCCGGACCACCATCACCTATCCCTGGCAGCGCACCGGGCAACCCCCCAAAGCTCCCCGGCGCGGTCAATCCAGTAGCCCCCAACGCCGGGGCGGTTGGCCCCGGAATCCGTTGGGGCGTGGTCATCACTCCGGGGATCGATCCATCCGGATTCGCCCCGCCGGGTCCAGTACCTGGCAGCCCGGGAACGCCTGCCCCGGCGCCCGCCCCCATCCCGGCCCCATTGCCTGTTCCCAGCCCGGGCAAACCACCATCAACACCATTGCCAGTTGCACCCGATATCCCTTGCCCACGGCCCGATGCCACCAAACCGCCGGCACCAATGCGAGCGCCATTCCCTCCCAAACCTCCGGGCCCACCGGTTCC
>JAFMJU010000491.1 GCA_017853285.1 Gemmataceae bacterium | reverse complement strand
GCAATGGTGCTCGCCACTTTTTCAGTTTCATCACCCGGCAGGTGGTCTCAACCGGAATGGTGCCCCACCGTAATTCGGTTCTGGTTGAAGCCTGGCGTGATCCCCTGGGCGATTGGCAGATAGCGATCATCAACCTGCTTGGAAGCAAATTCAATCGCACCCTGCAACTTGCCCTGGAATCAAGGTACGCGGCTGAAATGGGCCACCAACCTTCGATCGCGTGCCACGATGATGGAATTTTGATCCGACTGCCTGACTTGGCGGGAAAGCCTGAAAACCCCTTAAACCTACTGAGAACCGGGACACTCAAAAGCGACATTCTCAACGCTTTGACAGGAAGCCCACTGTTCGCAATACGGTTCAGGCACAATGCCGTGCGGGCACTTCTGGTCCAAAGGGGCACCAAGGGGCGAAGGGCGCCACTCTGGCTTCAACGACTCCGTGGCAAGGACCTTTATCAAGTTTTGGGTAAAATCCCTCATTTCCCGCTGGTGCATGAAACCATCCGGGAATGCATGGCCGAGCAATTGGAAATCAAGGCACTGACTGAATGGCTGGAAGAAATCCGCACAGGAATCACCACCGTCCATTTGCGGCAAGCTGATTCGCCGTCTCCATTTTGCCGTGAGATTACCTGGCAATTCACCGCGGCCAATATGTACCAACCCGATGAGGTCCGTGGGGACTCGCAACCACCGGTGCTGGACGCCGAAAAGTTGGACCATCTGATTGGAAACCATGATCACCGCGGCCTTTTGCCCATTCACCCGGATGCCATTTCCCAGGTCGATCAATTCATCCGATTTCAAAACAGGCCCCCCCGGTCCATGGCGGAACTGGCAACCTCCCTCCATCGCCTTGGCGACCTGATCGAAGAAGAGTGCGGCGGGATGGTGGCAACCTGGCTACATCAACTTGTCCAAAGGGGCTCGGTGGTTCGGTTCAAACCCTCCCAAAGTCATCCAGAGTTATTCCTTCCCGCCGATTATCTGGAACAGTACGAGGCTGCGTTTCGGTCAGGCAGGAAAACCATTGACCAACCGGAGGAAATAGAAGCAATCACCAAAATCGTTAGCCGATTTCTCGACAACCACACCCTGATCAATTTGGAAATGCTTTGCGCGCGCTACCCCGTTCACCCGGAATGGGCCAGCCAACTTCTGGAGGAATGGGTCCAGGCAGGAAAATTACTGACAACAAAAAACAATGATAATGCATCCACTGTCGACTATTCGGCCCCTGAAAAATGGGATCTGGCCCGTAAGATTTCCCTGGGAATTGCCCGCAAAGAATTTTCCACCGTATCTCCCGCCCAATTTTGCCAATTCCTGTTCTCCTGGCACCAAATCCGCCAAAATGGGAAAAGGGATACCCAGGAAGTCAGCATAAGCAGGGTCGCGTGCAAAACCGCCTTTGAAAAATGGCCCGCGGATATTTGGGAAAATGGCATCTTTCCCTCCCGGGCCGGATTCTTGGCTGAAAAATCGATAGACCAATGGGCTGGTTCCGGAAACGGGGCTTGGGTAGGTGGTCAAGCCGACAACAACCGGTTGATTCCATTCGCTCTTATCTCAACAGGGCAATTGCAGGGACTGAGTTCGCCCGTAATCACCAATCTGAAAGAATCCGCCCTGGTTCTTCTGAATTTGCTGAAAAGCAAGGGACCATCATTTGGTCGGGAATTAAAGTGGCCCAGCCAATCCACTGAGGCATCCATCACTGAAGCCTTGATGGAATTAGTTCAGGCGGGTTTGGTCACCAATGATCGATTGGCCCCTCTTCGGGCCTTCCAAAAAACCGAAAAAGCAAGCATTCAGCCCATTAAACCGGTTCATAAAAGGGCACGCATGGCCATGCTCAGGGCCAGTTACCAAATGGAGGAGTCATCCCTTGAAGGACGGTGGGCGGCTTTGCCTTGGGGACACCCATCTCCGGAAGAAGAAACCACTCATTGGGCCATGGCCCTCATGGACCGATTTGGAATCCTGACCAAGGAATTGGCCAATATTGTGCCCAATTCGCCCGCCTGGAAAAACCTGTATAAGGTCCTGGATCATTTGGAGCTGGCTGGGGAAATTCGCCGCGGTCATTTTGTGGAAGGATTACAAGGGGCCCAGTTTGCCCTACCGGAAGCAGTTGAACAATTGGCGAATATCCCACGGACACTGAACTTGGAAACAGGCTGTGTCGTTCTTCATGCCCAAGATCCGGCAAACATTGTTGGTCCTGGGCGGGTATTTGAATTCCCGCAGGATACCCAAGGTGAAACCAGGCACGGTTTCACCCCTGAAAGTTGGGTGGCCTTCCTGAACGGATTACCCATCGCCGTTGCCCAAAAAAATGGCAAAAGGGTAGACTTTTTCACCCAAAAAGAAAAGGAAATAAACCAAGCCCTGACAGCTATCTTGCAAAGGCTAGCGTCCATCGCAAAACCTTGGTTCAAGGTGGAAACTTGCGGTGGTGAGGCAGCCGGCTTGTCACCCTGGAGGGAAAGACTTGAAAAAATAGGAATGGTTGCCGATCACCTTGCCATGGCTTATCACAGGTCTTGAGCCATGGCATTACCAATCATTCCAGAGCCAACTGCCAATGTCCGACTCTCAATCCCCCCTTTGGTCTCCACTTTTTCATGACTCTTTTTCGGATTTGGAATTATTAAATCCCCGGATCCAATTCCGGGATCTTCTTGGAAAACTGGAAAGTAACCCGGAACTTCTGGGCGGAAAAATCGTTGATACGCAAATGGCAAATTGTTGTGTTGGAGCCTTATGGCTGAAAGCAGATTATTTCGAGCAGGCTCATGCTTTATTTCAAGATGTCCAAACCTCCACCGGATCCCTTTGGCACGGAATCTCCCACCGGCGGGAAGGCGATTACGGCAACGCTTCCTATTGGTTCGCCAGATGCCCAAATCACCCTGCCGGCAAGGAAATTCAAATGTATCAAAATGAAAACCAAACCCATTCCGAAAAAACGCCTACGGCCTGGAATTACG
>JAFMJU010000040.1 GCA_017853285.1 Gemmataceae bacterium | reverse complement strand
TTGCCACCGTAAAAGCCATGCACCGGGCATTGGATCCGTTCCAGCACCTTCACATCGGTGGGGGCGGAGCCGTAAAAGGGGAAGCTGGCCTTCAGCTTGTCGCTGTTGGCCGCAAACCGGAAAGCCTGTGTGCCACCCCAGCAGAAGCCCGCGACGGCCACCTTGCCGTTGCTTGCCGGCAACGCCGCCACATGATCGACACTGGCTTTCAGGTCCGCCGTGATCTGGTCTGGGGGCAGGGTCATGATGGCCTTGCGCACCGCGTCTCCGCCCTTGAAGTCGTCGGTGCCACCGCCGCCAGGTGCCGATCCGCTGAGCAGGTCGGGGGCAATGGCGATATACCCGGCCGCGGCCAGGTCATCGGCCATCAGGCGAACCCAGTCGCTCAGCCCGAAGATCTCGTGAATCACCACCACCGAGGTGGCTTTTTTGCTCACTTCGGGGAAAACGACAAAAGCCTTGAGCTTGCGGTCTCCGTGTTTCAATTCCACCCACTCGCCGTGGCGGGGTGATTTTTCCAGTGCGGCCTTGGCCCAATCCTGGGCCGAAACCGCGGGGGCCAGACACGCCAGCCACCAACCCGCAACCGCCATGATCAAACCGTTTCGCATGCGTTGTTCCCTCCCAGCGTGCCAGCAGACACGGCAATAACCCATGAAAAAACCCCCGGTCCTGTTGAACCGGGGGTCATACCAAAAACAGGCACCTTGAGGTGCCTCATTCTCAGTTGGTGTCCTTCTTCTTGCCCTTGGTGCCGCCACCCATCTTCACTTCCTTGACGGTTTCCTTGTCGCCTTCGCCGTCGGTGGTGACGGTCACGCCGAAGCCGCCGCGGCCCTTGCCCTTGTCGCCACCTTCCTTGGCCTTTTCCTTGGCCTTGGCCATGAACTCGCCCAGCTTCTCGAAGCTCATCTCGCCCTTGCCGCCGACGATCTTGCTGTCGCCGGTGTACTTGAAGGTCTTTTCGCCATCCTTGGTCTCAATGGTGATCTTCTTGGCGTCGGTGTCGATGCTCTTCACCTTGCCCTTGTACTCGCCGGCGATGATGCCACCGACCACCAGACCCATCAATGCGACGCCCAACACGAAAATACGCAACATTCCCGGATCCCCCTTTGAAATCAGCACTTCCCAAGGTGGATCGGTTGGACACCAAACACTGGGTCACCAAACCTATCCATCTCCCGGGAAAGTCTAACAATCCAGATGCCAAAGAAAATGGGATGGCTCAGATTTTCAGAAAATTTTCATAAGTTGGGCGTGAACCCTTGCCTGACGGGCAAGTTGGGGCCAATTTCCCGGAAAATCAAGCGCCCAGGCAGGCCTCCAGCACGCTTTGATGATTCCCCAAGTCCGCCATGCAGAAATCAGGCCGGCAATCAGCCAGCTGCTCCTGGGTATGGATTCCCGTGGCCACAGCCAACACTTTGGCCCCGATGGCCCGGGCGCATTGGACATCCAGGGGGGTATCCCCGATGACCAAGATGTTTTCGGGTGGCAAATCTGCCCCGAACCGCCTGGTCACCTCGGTCCATGCTTCCCGCGCCACCTCGTCGCGGTCGAAATGATGGTCGCCAAATCCTCCAAAATCAAAACGATCGCCAATTCCAAAGTGGCCCAATTTGACGGCGGCCCCCCGGCGTATATTGCCGGTGAGCAGACCCACCGCCACACCGGGAGTTTTGGCCAAGATGTCCAAAATCGGCACGATGCCGGGCAACAGCGAGGCCATGCCCTGCTCCTGCTTGTGTCGCAACTGGGCCGGCAGGTGAGACAAATAGCCTTCGAGGATGGCGTCCTCAACATGGCGTCCCTCCCCCACGGGGTGGGCCCGGGTCAGGTCGCGGACGATCGACCGGTCGGTGCGGCCGGCCAGCGAGATTCCCGCCATGGAATCGGCTATCCCGTGCAGGTCCATCATGGCCAGATCCAGGGCGGCCTTGCCCGCCCTGGACGAGGAAAGCAGGGTGCCGTCGATATCGAACAGGACTACGCGCATGGAATCGGTCACTCGTTGATGCGGATGGCCAGGTACTTGGTCTCGAGGTAGGCATCGAGCCCCTCGTGGGCCAATTCGCGGCCGAGGCCGCTTTCCTTCATGCCACCGAAGGGGCATTGCGGTGTGGCGGGTACCGGATCATTGATGCCGATGATGCCCGCCTCCAGCCCATCACCCATGCGGAACGCGGTGGAGAGATCGTTGGTGAAGACATAGGCCGCCAGGCCATATTTGGTGGCGTTGGCCTGCTCGATCACCTGGTCTACCTGGTCAAAGCCCAAGACAGGCATGATGGGCGCGAAAGGCTCCTCGGTCAGCAGGCTGCAGTTCGGGGTGATGCCGTCGAGCACGGTGGGCTCGAAGAAATAGCCCTTGGAGAACTTGCTGCTCCGCTTGCCGCCGGTCAGCAGGCGGGCGCCCTTGCCGGTGGCATCCTGCACCAGACGGCTGGTCTGCTCCATGGCCTTGCCCTCGAACATGGGGCCCACTTCGATCCCTGCATCCAGACCGTTGCCCTGCTTGAGGGCCTTGGTGAATTCCACGGCGGCCTCGGTGAAATGCTTGCGCACCTTCTCATGCACGAAGAAGCGGCTGGGGGAGATGCACACCTGACCGTTGTTGCGGAACTTGCCCATCACCGCCACCTTGGCGCCGGCCTCGGGGTCGGCGTCCGGGAAGACGATAAACGGCGCATGGCCACCCAGCTCCAGGCTAAGGCGCTTCACCTGGTCGGCCGCGCCCTTCATCAGCTCCTTGCCCACCTCGGTGGAACCGGTGAAGGAAATCTTGCGGCAGATGGGGTTTTCCAAAAATTCCTGCGCCATCTCGCGCCCGGGGCCGATCACCAGGTTCGCCACCCCGGCGGGCAGTCCGGCATCCACCAGGCACTCGAAGACCATGATGAGGCACAGGGGGGTTTGCGTCGCGGGGCGACTGACGATGGTGCAGCCGGCGGCCAGGGCCGGGGCGATCTTTCGCGATTGCAGGGTGATGGGGAAATTCCAGGGGCTGATTGCCCCCACCACGCCAACCGGGTGCTTCACCGTCAGGTGGCGGCGACCGGGCTGCCCGTGGGGGATGACTTGGTCGTAGGCGCGCTTGCCTTCCTCCGCAAACCACTCGAAGGTGTCGGCTGAGTGCAGCACCTCACCCTTGGCCTCGGCCAGAGGTTTGCCCTGCTCCATGGTCATGGCCCGTGCGATGGCGTCGGCGCGCTCCCGCATCAGGTCGGCGGTTTTCTTCAGCACCTTGGCCCGCTCGTAGGGAAGCGCCTTCCGCCAGGCGGGCATGGCACGGGCGGCGGCCTCCAGGGCCCGACGGGTTTCCGCGCGGCCGCCAAAGGCCACCTCGGTGATGGTCTCCTCGGTGGCGGGATTCTCCACCGCCACCGTCTTGCCGCTGTCGGACCGGACCCATTTGCCATCGATCAACAAATCGGTACGCAATTCGCCTGCCATGTTCCCGTCACTCCGCAAATGGGCTGTTTCAAAACCGGTTTCACATGCATTCAAAATAGCAAAACCGGGTCGAACGACCCGGTTTCGACTGGATTAACCCGCCTGGCCTTTAATCCACATACGGGTCGGCGCCAATGTCCTTGAGGATTTCCTGCCGCTGGCGCTCGTGCACCATCAGGTCGACACGGCCCTTGAAATGGCGCGCCTCCACCAGGCGTTGCGCGCGATGGAACAACGACAGGTACTTCTGCCAGAAGCTGGACCAGCCGACGATGCCGGCCCTGCGCCCCTTCTCGCTGATGGCCCTGTACTTGGCATGGCCGAGACCTTCCAGCAGGTTGTCCTCGAGGCACATCACGAACTGGGCGCTGCCCGGATCTCCCTGGCGGCCGGCGCGGCCGGCAAGCTGTCGGTCGATACGCAGTGACTCGTGGCGCTCGGTTCCGATCACATGGAGGCCGCCGGCGGCGATCACGGAGGCGTCGGGCTTGATGTCGGTACCGCGGCCGGCCATGTTGGTGGCGATGGTGACACGCCCGGCCTGTCCCGCCTCGGCGACAATGTCCGCCTCGCGCTCGTGCTGGCGGGCATTCAGCACCCGGTGCTCGATTCCGTCGAGCGACATGATCTCGCTGAGCCGCTCGCTCTTGTCAACCGTTCGGGTGCCGATCAGCACCGCCCTGCCCTCGTCCCGCATTTTTTTCACCATCCGCGACACCTCGCGGAACTTGGATTCCTCGTTGGGGAGGATGAGGTCGGGCATCTGCTTGCGGCGGATGGGACGGTTGGTGGGCACGCAGACCACCCACAGCTTGTACACCCTGCGGATCTCCAGCCGGTTCTGCACCGCGGTGCCGGACATGCCCGCCAGGTGGGTGTACAGCCTGAAGAAGCTCTGGAAGGTGATCTGCGCGGCGTGGTCGGCCTGCTTGTTGATGGGCACCCGCTCCTTGGCCTCGACCGCCTGGTGGAGGCCGTCGCGCCAGTGCCGGTCGGGCATGCGGCGCCCGGTGCTCTCGTCGATGATGACGACCTTTTCCTTCTCGATCATGTAGTGCTGGTCGCGCTGGAACCGGTAATGGGCCTGCAGCGCCTGCTCGATGGCGTCGTGCAGCTTGTCCATGGCCTCGGCGTGCTCGCCGCGGGGCGGGTTGGAATAGCGCACCAGTTGGCGACCGGCCTCGTTCAGCTCCAGCTTCTGCTTCTGGGGGTTGAAGGTGAAGTGCTCCTGGTACTGCATCTGCCGGGCCAGGCCATCGGCCCAGAGGTAGACCACGCATTCCTCGGGGCTGGCAGCCCGGGTCTCGCCCGAGATGATCAGCGGGGTGCGGGCCTCGTCGATGAAGATGTTGTCGGCCTCGTCCACCAGCGCGAAATGATGGCCGCGCTGCACACGCGGGTCTTCCGCGGTCTTGGACTTGGCCCCGCCGCGGGACCAGGCGGACCAGAATGGCTGGCTACCCCCCTGCTGGTCGCCTCCCGCGAATTTGAGGCGGTCACGCAGGAAGTCGAACCCGAATTCGCTGGCCGTGCCGTAGGTGATGTCCATCCGGTAGGCGGCCTTGCGCTCCTGCTCGGGCATCTGCTGCTGCAGCACGCCCACGCTGAGGCCAAGCAGCTTGTACAGCGGATCCAACCATTCCTTGTCACGCTTGGCCAGGTAATCGTTCACCGTGGCCACATGCACGCCCTTGCCGGACAGGCCGTGCAGGCAACCGGGCAACGAGGCGATGAGCGTCTTGCCTTCTCCCGTGGCCACCTCGGCGAGCGCGCCGCCGAACATCACCGTGCCGGCGGCGAGCTGCACATCGAACGGCCGCAGCCCCAGGGTGCGTTTGGCCGCCACGCAGACCAGCCCGTACTGCTCGGGCAGGATGCGCCACAGCGATTCACCACCGCGGACGCGCCCCTTGAACTGCTGGCACTTCTGGGTGATCTCGAGATCGGTAAGGTTGTCGAACTCCCGCTCCCAGTGCCGGATATGGGCGATCTGCAAGGCAGCCTTGGCCAGCCTGCGGTCCCAGGGCCCGCCGATCAGGGACAGGATCTTGTTTTTGATGCGCCCACCGAGGCGGTTGGGGGGCATGATCGCGCGGGCATCGGGCGCGAGGTGGGGACTGCCGTGGGGATGCTCCACCGGACGGATGCCGTCGGCGCCCTCAACGGGCAACGGGGTATCCGTGGTGTTGATCGTGTTCGGAACAGGTCTGGCGGTGGACAAAACCCAACTCCGGTACAACGCCCAGAAAAGCACCATCCCAACCGGCTCATTCTATCCGCCAGTCCCCAAGAAAGCAGCGCATTTCCAGCTGATCAGGCTACTAAATGCCCCGCCCCACCCGCGGCAGGACCGGCTCGACGATCCTAGCCTTCTCTTTTTTCCCATCTTGCCCAGCCGGAACATTTTGGGTGAGCCCTTGCAGGACAACGGGTGAACCGCCCGCCGCATCTGCTAGTGTTGGGGTAGAAGATACGGATTCAGGTCTGGCTGACTTTTGACGGAGATTTTCGATGCGCTGGCTGAAATCAACGGTCCCCGCCGCGACGGCCTTGGCCCTCGGATTGCTGGCGATCCTTGCCGGCAACGGCTCGGCCCAGAAGCCGGAAACTGTCGAATTGTTCAACGGCCAAAACCTGCAGGGGTGGTACTCCTGGATCAAGGGGCGCGGGAAGGGTGTCGACCCGAAAGAGGTCTTCTCGGTCAAGGAAGGGCTGATGCGGATCTCCGGTGAGGAATGGGGCGCCATCACCACCGAGAAGGAGTTCGGCAACTACACGCTGACCATGGAATACGGCTGGGGCGGCAAGGTGTGGCCGCCCAGGGAAAAATCGGCCCGGGATTCGGGGCTGGTGTTGCACTGCGTGGGCAAGGACGGGGCCCACAGCGACAGTTGGATGCTGGGCCTCCAGGTCAACATGATCGAGGGCGGCACCACCGACCTTTCCATCCTGGGCAAAAGCCCGGACCACACCTTCCAATCGCCCGCCGAGGAGCGGCCGGCTTCCGGCAAGAAGGGATGGTATTTCAAGGAAGGGGCCCCCGGGCACACCTTCGGACCGGGGGAGCGCCTGCTTTGGGGCGACAAAGACCCCAACTGGACCAACACCCTGAATTTCCGCTCCACCAAGGATGTGGAGAAACCGGCCGGCCAATTCAACACCATGGTGGTGGTGGCCAAGGATGACACGCTTTCGGTCACCCTGAATGGCAAACTGATGACCAAGGCCAGCGGGCTGAAAGTCCAGAAGGGCAAGATCCAGTTCCAGTCCGAGGGGGCCGAACTGCTGATCCGACGGATGTCGCTGCAACCGGCCAACTAAACGGCTATCGGCCGCCCGGACGACCACCCTTTTTGCCTTTGCCGCCGCCTTTGGGCCGCCGGGTCTTGATCGGGTATTTGGGCTTTGGGCCCCGGTTTGGTTCGGGTGGCTCGTCGCGGTCGCCACGCCCCACCAGTTTCAGGTCCAGGTGCAGCCGTTCCTGGTCCACCCGGAGGATGGACACCCGCACGGCGTCTCCCAGACGGAAACGCTTGCCGCGCCTGCCGGTCAGTTCGTGGCCATCCTCATCGAGCGAGAACCAATCTTCCCCCAGCGCGCTGATATGCACCCTGCCCTCGAATGGCATGGTGACACCCTGGGCGAAAATGCCGTAATCGGCCACCCCGGTGATGACCGCGTCGTACTCCTCGCCCTGGCGGTCCGCCAGATAGGCCAGGATCCGTCGCTTCACCAACTCGCGCTCGGCGGCCTCGGCCCGGCGCTCGCAGTGGCTGCAGTGGTCCGCCAGTGATTCCAGCTCGCGCTGGTCGAAACCGGCGCGGCCTTCCTTGTGCCAGCGCGTCAACTGGCGGTGGACCACCAGGTCCGGGTAGCGGCGGATCGGCGAGGTGAAGTGGCAGTAGTACCTGGCCGCCAGCGCGTAGTGCCCACCCGCCTCGGCGCTGTAAACAGCCTTTTTCATGCTGCGCAGCAGCGCGAAATGGATGGCGCGCCCCTCGGGCTTGCCCTTGGTGCGCTCCAGCAGGCGACCGACCTCGAACCGGTCTTCCGGATGGTCGAGGGTGTAACCCACCCTGCCGACGAACCTGCCGAAACCGCGCAATTTGTAGGGGTCCGGATCGGGGTGGGACCTGTGGAGAAACGGGACACGGTTGGTCTCCAGTTCCTCGGCCACGGCCTCGTTGGCGGCCAGCATGAACTCCTCGATCACCGAATGCGCCACCAGATGCTGCCGCCAGTGCGCCCCGGACACGCGATTTTCCTCGTCGAAATCCAGCCGGGCCTCGGGCATCTGGAGCTCCAGGCAACCGCGCCGGTGGCGGCGGCGGTTCAGCACGGCCGACAGGTCGCGCATCCGCAGCAGGTGCTGGCGCAGGGCCTCCTCGGCGGCATCGGGGCAGGGGGCCTCGCGGTCGATCAGTTCCTGCGCCTGCTCGTAGGCCAGGCGCTTGGCCACCTTGATGGCGCCGGAGACGAAGCGCCGCCGGGTCACACGGCCCTCGGGGTCCATGTCCAGCAGCACGCTTTGCACCAGCCGGACCTGGCCCTCCTGCAGGCTGGCCACCGCGTTGCTGATGGACTCGGGAATCATCGGGATCACCTTGCCGGGCAGATAGACGCTGGTGGCGCGATTGCGCGCCTCGCGGTCCAACGGCCCACCGGCGGGTATCAAGGCACCCACATCGGCGATATGGACTTTCAGCAGCCAGTGGCCCCTGGCATCGCGGCTCACCCAGACGGCGTCATCGAAATCCTTGGCGTCGACCGGGTCGATGGTGATGGTGGCGTCGGCTGTGAAATCCTCGCGCCCCAGCAACAGGGCGGCCTGATCGCTGAATGACTGGGCGATGCGGTGCGCCTCTTCCTCCGCAGAAGGTGGAAAATCCACCGGCAGCTCGTGGGAACGGATGACCGCCAGCAGGTCCACTCCCAGCTCGCCGCGCTGGCCAAGGACCTCCAGGATCACGCCGCTGCCATGCGGGTCACCCGGCATCGGGAGGTTGATGATTTCCACCACCACCATGTCGCCCGGTTTGGCCCCCTTGGCCCCCAGGTCGCCCACACGGACACTGTGGGAAAACATCGCCCCGTCGAGGCGGACGCGGGGTTCGCCATCACGGAGGTAGACGGTGCCCACGAACTTGGTCTGCTGACGGCGGGCCATGCCCACCACCTTGGCGGTCTCGATGGTTCGGGCGCCGCGATCGGTGGGAACCCTCGCCCGCACCAGGCGCACCAGAACCTCGTCGCCGGGCTTGGCGCCCATCGACTCGCCACTTTTGACGCGGAACACCCGGTTGTCCGGGGACGCCAGCCGCACGATTTCCCGGCCGCGCTCGTCCTTGGCAAAGACCGCGGGAATCCCCGCCCGGGTAGCCGGCGCGGCCAGCTCGTAACCCTTGTTGGGGCCCTGGGTGACGCGGCCCGCTTGCTCAAGGGCGCGAAGCACCTGGCGAAGCTCACGGTACCCCTGGTCATCCAGGCCCAGGTTCCTGGCCAGGATACGGGGCCGAGCCGGCTTGTAGCCCATGGCCGACATGGTTTCGAGCAGGCGGGCCTCCAGGGCGGACCTGTCATCACCCGTGGAATCCGGGCCCGTGACTGGATCGTCCATGGTGCACCTCCGGTGGAACGGAAGGAAGTGGTCAGTCGGCCTGGCCGGGCTGGGTGCCCCGGTACAGGCGGCGCTGCAGCGTGGCGTGCATGGGCGTCCATGACCCGCCAGCCCGGTCCTCCCGCAAATGACGCATCGCCATGTTCATGCGGGAATCCATCAGATCGATCTGGTGCAGGGCGATCGCCTCGGGGGTCATGGGCACCCTCGGGCTGCCGAATTCCAGACTGCCATGGTGGCTGAGCAGCATGTGCATCACCCGCAGGCGCAATTCGGCGGGGAAGGGTTGGCCCATCAGCTTCTCGGCCTGGGCGATGAACCCGTTCACCATCTCCTGGCCCAGCGCGAGGTGGCCCAGCAACTGGCCCTCATCGGTGTAGCTCAGGCCCTTGGTGCTGGAAAGTTCGCGGATTTTGCCGATATCGTGCGTCAGGCAGCCGACCAGCACCAGATCCCGGTCAACACCCGGGTAGAGCGGGCAGATCCTGTCGGCCAGCTCCATCATGCAGACCACATGCTCGAGCAGTCCGCCCGGGTAGGCATGGTGGGCCGACACCCCCGCCGGTGTGGCGCGAAATCCGGCGACCGCGGCCTGGTCCAGCAAAATGGTCTCGCCCAATGCCCGCAAAGGGAAGCTGGAAATGCCGCGCACCAACTCGTTGGCCCGGTGCAGCAGCCGGTCGGCGTCGTGATCGGGGGCGGACTGGAACTCGGACGGGTCCATGCCGTCCATCGCGGATTTCTCCACGCAGGTCGCGATCACCTGCAGGGAGCCCTGGTGGGCCTGCACCCGGCCCCTGATTTTCACCAGGTCGCCATCGTCAAAGCCGGCGAAGACCGATTGACCGGCGTTCCACATCCGGCAGTTGATGACACCGGTGCGGTCGGCCAGGTCCAACTGGAGATAAAGATTGCCGTGCCGGTTGGCTCGCAATTGCTTGTCACGGGCCTGGTAGACCTCTTCCAACTGGTCACCTTCCCGCAACATCCCCACGCTTTTGCGAACCATCGCGCCTCCCGATCCTTGAAAAAAAACCGCACCCGAAAAAGCTCACTCTTTCCCGGCAACCGATCCGGCCTGTGCCCCGCCCGAGGGCAGTGTGCAGACGCCGTCCTTGCAAGGAATCAGGCTGAACCGGTTCCTGGCCACCCACAGGTAGGCCTTTTGGCCAATCCAGCCCACTCCGGGAAGATACAGAAGCGGGGCAAAAGGGGCCACAAGTGGCAATCGCCAGGCAATCATGCGGAACGCCGCAAAACCCGCGCGTACCTTCTCACCACAGCAGGAAACCGCGTGCATTTCCGCTTCCATGGCGGCGTAGGACAATGGCGGCTGCAGCTCCGGCACATTTGAGGCATCCCGGAAGGATTTGCATTCCAAACGATTGAACCAGTCCAAGCGCTTCAACAGCTTCACAGAGGCTTGGCAGAACGGGCAAAACCCATCAAAAAGGACCAAAAGCTTGCCGTGTGGAATTCCGGCAGGAGTTTTGGGTTTGCAGGCAGGGGAATTGAGGTGACGGCTGTGCATGGCGGCTACCCTCCTTCCCCGGCGGTGAACCGGCGTTCGGGAGCAGCCCACCGGTTTTTTCCAGGAAGGGACGGCCCGCAAGCGCCTGCTTTATTCTAACCCCAGTTCTCGCCCGGGTGTGGAATGCTGGGGAAAAACCCTGTATTTTCACAGCAACAGAACTCGCTTTGCCCCGCAGGGTGCGTCGCTTCCGCCCAAGCGTTCTTGTCAGCACTGGATGAGCCATGGAATCGAAAAAACCTTGTGAAAACCTGTTGGCCGTGGATCTGGGGGCGGAAAGCGGGCGACTGATTGCCGGAGCGTTTGATGGCAACACTCTGGATATCGAGGTGTTGCATCGTTTCCCCAACCGCCCGGTGCGGATGCTGGACCGCCTGCATTGGGATCTTCCAGACCTGCACCGGGAAATCCTGAACGGCTTGCGCCTGGCTGGCCAGAAACTGGGCCGGATCGCCTCGGTGGGCGTGGACACCTGGGGGGTGGATTTCGCCTTTTTGGGCAAGGACGGAGGCCTGCTGGGCAACCCGCGCCATTACCGCGACCCCCATACCGAAACCATCATGGACTCGGTTTTCCAAACCATCCCCAAGCGTGAGTTGTATGCCCGCACCGGCATCCAGTTCATGCGGTTCAACAGCCTGTTCCAACTGGCGGCGCTGAAGCGTGACCGGTCCCCCCTGCTGGATATCGCCGACCGCATGCTCTTCATGCCCGATGTCTTCCATTACCTCCTTTCAGGCGTGGCGGTGAACGAATACACCGACGCCAGCACCAGCCAGATGATCCGGCCGGACACCCGGGAGTTCGACACCGACCTGCTGGCCAGGCTGGGTCTGCCCACCGGGCTCACCCGGTCGGTCACCCTGCCCGGAAGCGTGATCGGCAAACTGGCCGAGGTGGTGGCCAAGGAGACCGGCGTCTCCAACTGTTCCGTGACCGTGCCGGCCACCCATGACACCGCCGCCGCCGTGGCGGCGGTTCCGGTGGACCGGGCCCGCTGCGCCAGTGGCAACTGGGCCTATCTCAGTTCGGGGACCTGGTCGCTTTTGGGCCTGGAATTGGCCGCCCCCCGCACGGATGACGCCGCCTTCGCCGCCAATGTCACCAACGAGGGCGGGGTGAACGGGACCATCCGTCTGCTGAAGAACATCATGGGCCTCTGGCTGATCCAGGAATGCCGGCGCGCCTGGGAACGGGAAGGGCGGGAGCTGGGTTACGAGGAACTGGTCCGCCTGGCGGCGGAGGCGGAACCGTTCCACGCGCTGGTGGATCCCGACTGCGGCGACTTCCTGCTGCCCCCGCACATGCCCAAGGCCTTTGGCGGCTTCTGCGCCCGAACCGGCCAGCCCATGCCGGAAGGGCCCGGTCCGGTGGTGCGCTGCGCCATGGAAAGCCTGGCGCTGAAATACCGCATGGTGCTGCGCACGCTGGAGGCTGTCTCCGGCCACCAGGTGGAGGTGCTGCATGTGGTGGGGGGCGGTTGCCAGAACAAGCTGCTGTGCCAGTTCACGGCCGACGCCTGCGGCATCCCGGTGGTGGCGGGCCCGGTGGAGGCCACCGCCATCGGCAACCTGCTCACCCAGGCCATGGGGGTGGGTCTGGTGAAAACCCTCGCCGACGCGCGGGAGGTGGTGCGCCGCTCGTTCGAGGTGCACACCTACGAGCCCCGCAACACGGCCCGGTGGGACGCCCAATGGGATCGCTTCCAATCGCTGGTGGGGCGTTGAAAACCCCGGCGTGGCAATCGCTGGAGCCCCTGGGGGATCAAGGGGTTCTTGTCCGATTCGCCACCGAGGAAAAGGCCTTGGCCTGGGCCACCGCGGCCCGGGCGACCCTGCCCCATGAGGTGGTGCCGGCATACCGGGCCGTGGCGGTATTCGCACCGCTTGCGGATTGGGAGATCGACCACCTGACTGAACGATTGGCCGCCATCGTGCCGGCCAAGGGGGGGATCGCCGGCAGGCTGATCGAGATACCCTGCTGCTACGAGCTGGGCCCTGACCTTGGGGAATGCGCCGAGTCATTGAAAATGACCACGCAGGAACTGGCCCGGCTGCACAGCTCGGTCGATTATCAGGTTTTCGCCATCGGCTTTGTCCCTGGATTTCCCTACATGGGCTGGCTGCCCGAACCGATCGCCGGGCTGGACCGGCTGCCCTCGCCCCGCACCCGTGTCCCGGCCGGCAGTGTGGGGATCACCGGCCGGCAAACCGGTATCTACCCGGCCGAGGTGCCGGGAGGCTGGCGCCTGATCGGCAAGACACCCTGCCCTCTGGCCGATCTGACCGAGGGAGAATCTGGCTGGTTCGCGTTGGCCCCGGGCGACCGGGTCCGCTTCCGGCCCATACCCGAGATCGAATTCAACCGCCTGGCTGGATGCCGTCCCACGGTGCTGGAGACTGAGTCATGAATCGCACCCGCTTGTTTGTCTATGGAACGCTCAAACTGGGCTTTCGGTCTCATTCCCTTCTGGACGGGGCGGAATACCTGGGCCCCTGTTCGACAGGCCCCGGTCACTTCCTCCTGCACTGCGGCAACTACCCGGGCATGGTCCGTTTGGCCGGCTCAAAGGCCGTGCAGGGTGAGCTATATTCGGTGGATGCGGCCACCCTGGCTCGTTTGGATGAGCATGAGGGCGTGCCCACCTTGTACACCCGCGAGTCGATTGAACTCGAAGGGGTGGCGGAAGAAGCCGAGGCGTATTTTTACCGCGGGCCGATGACCGGGAAGGTATTGATCCCGGAAGGAAACTGGACCGGGGCCACTCGCTGACCCCGGCCCAGAACAACTACCACCTACCCTGAACTTACCGACTGCCCGCCACCCACACGCCGACTTCGCCCTGGAAGGCGAAGAAATCGTCGAGGACGCTGAGGTCTGTGGCATTGAAGGCCTTGACCTGGGCAGA